>JBCCKZ010000098.1:0-12116 GCA_039027135.1 Planctomycetota bacterium | reverse complement strand
CGATGCAGCGACCGACAAAGCTTGCGGATCAATTCACAAGTTGGACGCCAATCATTCAGGGTTTGATTTTTCGTCCAATCGCGAAGGTCTTGACCATCAAGAATCGATGTCACGATAAAAGACCGTCCACATGGCGATACGCCGCAATCGAATACCGAGACAATCCCTGGGTCGTCTAGACTTGCGATCACACGCGCTTCGGCGAAGAGCCCCTCACTGGATTCGCGCGAGTGGATCACCTTCAACGCAACGTGGCGCTCAAGCTGTTGGTCCCAAGCTCGATAAACGACTCCAAACCCTCCTTTGCCAATCTCGGACTCCACCTTGTACCTTGGAATTACAGGTGCCCCATTGTTTCCAGTTGGGTCTTTTGGGTGGCTGTCGAGTGAGAGTTCTTCTTGGACCTTAGCACGAATTACGTCTGGCAGTGCGGAAACGAAATCCTCCCTTTGAGACTTTGAAAGCGGCCCTGACTCCTCCAAATATCCGAAGCACTCGAGCCAGAGATTGGTTTGCATTTCCAAGTCGGCAGCCACTCTTTCAAACTGCTTCACATAGTGACCAACGTGATGATCTTCTCCGTGACTGTGGCGAAGAAACTGATCCGTTAGCAAGAGCTCGGTAAATTGATCATCGCTCAGGTCGCGACCATCCAAGAAGACTCGCAGATCGCGGTTTCCTGATCGAAACCAGTCTTCGTACTGGTCGCCAATCGAACTCATGAGTTGGGTTCACTCTCGACAGCTTGGAGGGTTTCTGAAAGGAGGCTCCGTGCCTGCTCCAATTCCCGTCTGACGGTTCTCGCCGACCGCCTGACTTCTTTAGCAATTTGCTCCAACGCGACGTTCTGAAGAAACAAATCAAAAACCTGTCGTCCAACCGGGCTCATTTTATCGGCTGCCTTTGAATACTGCTCAGCTAGCGCCGCGGCCTCTGCAGGGGTCGGCTCACGAGCTAGATCCGTCGGCTCGAGACCAAAACAACTTACGCTGCTTCGGATGCTGGTTTCCGTAGCGACGTTACGTTTATCTGCCGAGTGGAATCTTGCTTTCGCGCGAACTTTGTTCACAGTGATGGCCGCAAGCAAACCCCACAATTGCCCACTCTGGTCAACTGTCAGTCGATCCTCTCCGGTACGAGCGAAGAAGCTCCTGTAGACCGACTGAACAACATCTTCGGCTTCGACTCTGCGAGCCAAACCTGGTGAAATTCGGCTACTGGCTAAAGCCACGAGCCGCGCCACATAACGGTCATAAATCTCAGCTGCCGCCATTTCATCACCATCTCTCCAACGGTCGACCAGCTTGATGGATGTTTCATCCACTTAGTTGTTCCCCAAGCTGCGCATCACAATCGTAAGCACACCAATCCCCGCCGAAACAAATCCGATTCCGGCGGGGATTAAACTTTGAATTGGTGAAGCTTTAAAAATCATCATGATCGGAGGAAGAACCACCGCTGCAATGAGCGACCCAGCAATCAAATTGGGGGTGATACTGGGAACGCGTTGATCGAACTGGCTGGTTGAAGTCCCGTCAGCACTCAAGAGCACTAGCATCATAGCGAAAACAACTCCAACCGCTGCGACGCCTGCCAAAACGATGAAAGTAATCCCAGCAGCCAAAAGTCGGGTGGAAAGTGAGAAATCGCTCAAATCTGGCATATTCATTTCGGTCTCCGCATGTGGATTGGATGGACGAAATGTGAGTTGCATAAACGATCTTCGACGGCCAAATTTTCGAGGATTTTCTTGCCTCAAAGCGAGACCGATTTGCGATCCCTGTTCAAATGGCACTTTCTTAAGGCACGTCTGGCTGCACCAGATCCGATACCACTGCCGACTTCCGATGCAAGCGATCGTCTTGATCGACACCTGTGTCTCGCAAAGCACGTTTTCGCGACCCTAGCGGGTTGCCAACTTGCTTTTGATCTCATCCATCAAATCGCAGGACTCACCTAGCAACCCGCCAGCAGATTTGATGCCAACGGCCATGCTCTGATGGTTGTCAGCCCCCGAGGTGAATACCTGGCAGCTCTGCTGCCTATCGGAAATTAGATATTCCGTTTTCGCGAGATGAATCCGATATTCCATCATCAACTGCGAAAGCTCAGCATCCTCGGGTGATGGCTCGTGTAATCTCCCATACATGGAAGGAATCTCCGCAGCGTGAACCGCCCCCATCCAGACCCGACTCGATCGCGTGAAGTGATCCATCCAAACGCACCAAGCCGATGTTTGATCGAAACGAGGACAATGCCGTTCCCAGTTATTGCATCAGCCCCTGCCGGGCCTTCTTCTCACGATCTCTCTGTAAAGCCACCACCTGGGATCCATACCCTAGCTAGAAGCTTTACCTCGCTATTTCGATTCGAGGTCTACACCTCGAGAAACAGGTCGTCCGACTCAATCGCCCCCCTTTAGATACATCGCGGTTCTAACTTCGACGACGAATGCCTGCGATGCAAAGTGTGGATAGACCAAGGATAGCGAACGAAGAAGGCTCGGGAACAACCGTAATCGTAAAGAACTGATTGCCTGTAAAGGTGTCAAAATCGATTCCACTTAGGCTGCCTGTAAAGTTTCCGCTCCCATCCCCACCAAGGAAGCCCTGCGGAGCAGCGAGTCCCCCGAGGATTTGGTTAGAGTGGAAGTTATGGTCACCGTTACCGTAGGCCGCGTGGATTTTGATCTCATCACCCGGTGATGGGTTACCGAGGTCAGCGAGTGCGATCGAGAATTCCAGACCGGTTGTTACCGCTGCCGCAGCCGTCATGTCAGCTGCTGATGTTCCGGGTCCAACACCGTCGATGTTCGTGTTATTGAATCCAAATTCAACATCTTCAGTGAGGAACGCACCACCATCGGCACCAGTTGCCGCGGTTGCGCCCAACGCCAGCACTGTACCGCTTTGAATCCCAGTTCCAGAACCCGAGGAGGCTGAACCCGTATTGCCTAATTCGCTTCCAGCTGTGCTGCCAGCCCGATTGATCACGTCAAACTCGAACGCTCCGCCACCCCACCGGCCGAACAAGTGATAGTCGGCTTCGAATCCTGAGTCGAAAGTAAGCCCACCGTAGTTTGCGGAAGTGTTGCCAAAGTCGTAGCTCAGTGACCCGTCTAGGACATTTTCGCCTCCAGCCTGAGAGTCAATGAAAATGTTGAGCTTGTTGAAGTTCCCTTCGATGTTTCCCGTCAGCATGACGAAAAGCCGTCCTCCATCGATCGTCGCGTAGCCCGCATTGAGCTCTCCACCACCACCAAACCCAGTGGGGTCGGTGTTGTCGCCAAACTCGGTCTGGACGGTTTGCACGGCCAACGGCGCGCCATAGGCACCATCCAAAGATCCATCAACTGTTGGTTGTGCAACCACTGATGCTGCCATCGAGACAACAACCAATAGAGCGAATGAGTACTTCATGATGTAATTGATTCCGGTGTAGTTCATCTCTAGCCGATGCTCTGCCAGAAAACTCCCATGCCGCAAAGCATAGGCGTCTTCTGATCGGGCGAGTCCGCGTTGCCAAACGCGAGCTCCGGCATCGTGCCGTCATCATCTGCGGATCGAGTATAGATCGGATTACTCGGCATATTAGCTCAGGGGACAGGATTGATACGTTAGAATACGTTTATGGAAGATACGTACATGCAAGGCGTGGTCGGTGCACGAGCAAGTCGAGTCTGGGACACAGCCAGATGACTTCCAACCTGGAAGCTGTCAAAAAGGAAAACGCCCAAGCAATGACCTGCGGCTTGACGCAAGCCCAGAGACTCTCGATGATCCATCAGGGGCGTTCGCCCTTCAAAGCCTCACAAACGACTTGGCCCTCGAGGTGCCGAAAATCAAACCATGTACTTGGGTAAGTGACGCAAGCCAATTTCTATAATGACGAGGACGCACTTCTCGGAGCTCGCCTACTGCCTGAACGAGATATGCAGCTCCAATATCTCAGATCAGTATGCGATGGTGATGATCAGAGACTAAGACGCTTATCACAACGCCTCGATGAAGTGATCACCTCGTCGATACACGAGGATACGGTTCAGGATGTTACCGAAATAGAAGATCATCTGGTTTCGGCAGATAGCTCCGCAACGATTGGTAAACGCGTTGGGAAATTCGAACTGATCAATGTGCTCGGTCGCGGTGGGATGGGAACCGTTTTTCTGGCTGAAGACATCGAACTGAGGCGATGCGTTGCTCTGAAAATCCCCCGACTCGAATCACTCGGTGATGCTAGCCAGCGTCGGCGTTTCCTCGTCGAATCGAGAATTGCAGCGAAGCTCCAACATCCCGGACTCGTCACGATCTATGAAGTGGGGAACGATGGCTCCATCACCTACATTGCCTCAGAGCTTTGCGAAGATGGCGATCTGGCGAATTGGATAGCCGATTCATTTGAGCCAAGCCAGGAACAAGAGGCTGCGTTGTTCATTGCTCAGATTAGTGATGCAGTTGCCTACATTCATAAGCATGGAGTCCTACACCTCGACCTCAAACCATCCAATATCCTCTTGCGGCGAGCGGGCCAGATCCCGATTGATCAAGACGATCCAGGAGCGTCGAATGCTCAAGATGGCAATGTTCCTTTATCGAAGCTCACCCCGCTGATTTCGGACTTCGGCATTTCTCGGTCGATCGAAGGCGACGCCACAAAGAAGGACACCAGTCTGGTTCTGGGAACGTTGCTGTATATGTCGCCAGAGCAATTGATGCCTTCCCTCGGAGAAGTCGGCCAACAAAGCGACATCTATAGCCTTGGAATCGTTCTAGCTCAGATCTTGGGTCTAGACGTTCACCGGGAGGGGATGAGTTATCGTGAGATTCTGAAGTCTCTGGACGAAGACGAGGTTTCTCCGTCCGCCGTTAAGTTGACTGGGCTTCGATCCGACTTGAGAGACATTCTCAAAACCTGCACGTCTACCTATCCCTACGCCCGATACGCTTCAGCGGAAGAACTCGCAGCCGATCTTCGATCGTTTGCCTGCGGTGACCCAATCGCGACTCAATCACCAAGCACCTTCTCGGCCTTCAAGAATTGGCTGACCCGTAAAGCTCGCATCCGGGAAGCTTGGTGGATTTGCCTCGGATGCAACTGTGTGATCTCCGTTTGGATGATCGCAGGAATTGTCTTGATGTTGAGTCCTCTTTTCCCGGGATCCAATCGATCGCTTGCTTTGGGAGCATCGGTCGCACTGATGTTGGTTAATAACTTGCCAATGTTTGCACTCTGCGGATTCGGGCTAAGGGGCCACCGCTGGCCGATCTTGCCTTCGATACTGATTGTTGGCGTTGGCTTGGTAATCGTGCCTACCCTCGTTCTCACTGGAAATGCCCAGGCCATTCCTGGCGTCTACGAGGAGTTCCCCTTCTTTGAAACGCTCAACCACTGCCTGGTCCTCGGATTTGGGCTCGTTCAGCTTCTCATGCTTTTGATCGCCAGGGTCTCAATCCACCTTCAGAAGCGCTAGCTCCAAGCGTTACCGGCCACGAGCGACGCCGACAAAACGAGCCAAAGCGTTGCCTCAACGCCCAGCCATTTGCAGGGTTTTATCGGTTGACGAACGACTTCCCGGGATCCATCGTATTTCAGTTGTGGGACTTAGCCCCACGCACCTGACATGCGGTATTGGTTCATTGATTCATTTTCGACAAGCCACCCTCATCCGAGCCCAAAGAGTTTGTGCCTGCCTCGTAGAGCTTGGCTCCGATTCATCTCCATGGAGCAACAACTCTGCTGGAGACTCATTTCGTCGTTCGCGTCTTAAGCAGCGATCGGACTCAGCCAAAAACTCAGATTCAAAACATCCTGGTTTTCATCATGCATGATCATGCACATCAATTGACCTTAGGCGTCGCGTTTGGACTTGGTGCCTTGCACGCGTTAGAACCTGGACACGGGAAGACGGCGATGTTGGTCTATCTAGCTGGCGAGCGAAGGAGCCTACTTCACCCCGTTGTTATGGGATTGTCGAGTGCCATCACTCACAGCATTTCCTTGATCTTGGTAGCGGCGGCGGTGCACCTCACCCATCATCTCATCACCGGTGACCACGACCATGACAATGACAATGAAAGCGTTACTCATGCCATGCAATGGGTTAGTGCGACTTTGGTCATCGTGGTGGGAGTTTGGATGGCGGTGTCGGCGTACCGCTCGAAGCCCACGAAATGCAATTGCAGTTCTCATAAGCATCAATGTGATCAAAAGGAAACCACAAGGAACATTGGCCGGAAATCAAGCTACTCGATGAGCGCTCTCCTTGGCGTCGCTTTCGGTCTACTGCCCTGCCCCTCGGCCATGGCGGCCTATTTCACTGGGATGTCCGCGGGCTCACCAGTTGCCGCCTACGGAGTCATTGGCCTCTTTGCGGCCGGCATCGCATTCTCACTCTCGCTCGTCGGAATGACTGTTCAAGTATTTGGTGGTCGATTGATCGCATCAAAGACGTTTATTTCTCGACTTCCCTGGGCTGGAATTCGTGCAGCGTTGATTCTCCTCATTGGCTTTGCCTACACGTTCCGTTTGGTTTCGATCTCCTAGCAACTCGCTATTCCATCTGATCGCCACCTCCGCCCTTGGAGAGACCACGACCTTAAGCGACCGACGGTCCGTCAATTCAAGAAAGATGACTCACCGATCGGATCACCAGAAAGGAAAATGTCGGCGTTCTCCCCGATATCGAAAGACAAACGTCTCCATTCGGCGGCGACGGACTCCGCGGGAATCGCTCTGTTCTCCTTACTCTTCCAATCCGAGATTGCCGCCCGTCTGAACTCAATTCCCAATCGTTCAACAAGGTCAACTTCGTATTGCCTTATCCAATCTACAAGGCCCAACAAAAGCAAACCACATTGAATACGGTTGTGACTGTTGGGTGGCCTCAATTGCGCCAATTCAGACTGTGTCCAAGGTGGGCACGCCAACTCCGGCGTTGAAGAATAGAGTGGCGAGAATTCAAATCGAGGTAAAAACACACCGCCTAACCCAAGCTGTCCAAAAAAGACTCCAAACCCTCTGAGGATGATCTGCTGATCGTCGCCTATTCTGAGCTGATAGACGCTTGAGCAATCCTTGAACTCGTTCGGCGGCTCGATCCGCTCGAAGCCAGTTTCAACAAGGTAGTTTCCCTCTGGATGCAAACGGTCTCTTCCCCAACACCAGCATTGCTGATTCAACAATGTGGTTGCCTGTTGGAGTTTCTTCTGCATTTCTTGTCGCGTCAGCATTGATCACTGCCGAAGACGTTGCCCAGTTGCCACGGCGGCCATAGCCTTCCGTCAATCGGCGACCACAGGCACTTCGAGCACAGCTAAATCGCTTGTTTTCGCCTTACGGAATTGGTCGATGGCCAGCGTCAAAACGTACGAGTCACGACTTGAAATCACCTCTTCTCTTGAATCAGCAAAGCTTAACACCCTGTTTTGGGCGTTCCTCTCTCTTGCGTAGGAGGCCAAATCGATTGCTGGGACCCCCTGTGCGATCAATCTTTCGCGAAAGAGCTGCGAAATCATCGAGATCTTATCACTTCGATAGATGAGACAACTCGCGTCTCGCATCGACCACGCTCGAAGAGTGAGAGTCTCAAAAGACTCGTCATCCGAAATCACAAGACAATCGAAGTCCGTACGTGGACAGCATGCTTCCAAGAGCCCGACGGATCCCTGGTCCAATGCCACGACTCTCCCAGCACTGATCGATTGCCCCTGAGCCGTCGTGAGTAACTGACTTAGGCCGAAAAGCAGGATACAAAGAACGACGGAGCGCATTAAATTTCCTTCGGCAAGAACGAGTCTTCGTACACGCAAATGATACGTATCTGCAATACGTGTGCAAGTAGAAACGGTTCGCAGCTGAGCTTCGACTTTTCCGATGTGTCTTCGTCTGTCCCTGGCTTCTTCAGGCGACTTTCAACCAGTATGTCCTTGCGGTTGACGCTAAAACCGAGACATTCGTATACAATCCAGCTCCTCGCTACAAATTACCCAGCCCGTCCTTACTCGGAGCATTCGATGTCCCAAGTCTCTCGCCGAAAGTCCTTCATCACGTTGATTGTCTGTGCTTGCTTTGCCCTGTTTTTGGCTAGTCCAAGCATCGGAGAAGAAAAGAAAGTCGCGACGACCACGGTGACAGTTGGCGAGATGTGTGGTGGATGTGTTAAGCGAATCACAGCCCATTTCGAAAAGGTCGAAGACGTTTCCAAGATCAAGTGCGACATCGAGGCGAAGACGGTGATGCTCTTTCCTGCAAAAGACGTTCAATTGAGCCCCCTCAAAGTTTGGGAAATGATGGAAGGAATCGGAAAGAAGCCTGTCAAGCTGATCGGCCCGGAAGGAACCTTCACTTCGAAACCAAAGCAATCTTAGACGCTGCTGAATCGGCCCAGACGAGACTCTTACAACTCGCAAACTATCGAATGTTGCTTTCCAGAACGTCAAATGGGAATTCGTTAGTCGGAATGGCCTCTTGTTTTTGGGGGCCGAATTTACCGAGACGTTTCCCATTGACTCGATAGTTTTGTCGCATCAACCGGATGGGATGCAGCGTCAGCACGGTATCGTTCTTTGCTGTAGCGACATACACGGTCATTCGATCGACCTCGATGGGCACCAATCGTCCGGTCGTCGAATCGATGCGAGCCCCATAGGTACTCGACCATGACGATCGAGGCATGATGATTCTGACGATCTCGATGTCGCTGTGTTGTTTCGACCAGATCTCTTTAATACGTGATTCGATTTCAGATCGATCCAACTGCTGGTAGGCGTCACGAACGTATCCGTTCTTCTTGGCGATCGTTTCAGGATCCAAGGTCTCAAGTAGTTCCAAAACCAACTTTTGGACCGCCTTTTGTTCCGCTTGCAACTCTTGCGTATCCACTCCGGATGCGGTCAGCACATCCAACTTGTCCTTTGTTTGCCAAACCGTTTTGGGGATGTAGGCAAAGCTACTTGGGCGAGGGGACTTGGATTTTCGATAGCGTTCCACGGCGTCTCTTTGACGCTTCAGTTCCGACGCGATCTGCTTAGCCTCGCTCTCTTTGTAATTGGGAATGAAAGCATCCCACTCTCGAATGCTGGCGACGATTGCGGCGTGGCGGTCACCAGCACGATTCTTTGATGACTGCGTGTATTGGGCGAGCTTCCCGTCGAGGTATTGTCGGACTCTTTGATTATTTTTAAAGGCATCGATCGCAGCCTCGGGCTCGTTGTTTACCCAACTGCGGATGGTCCCAAGCGTCGCGGCAGCAGCGTCCATCTCGGCAAGTTCGGCTTCGAGGTTTGGAGAGCCGCATTGAGCTGCGTTTGGCAGCGTGCTAACGAACTGGGAAGCAATCAGCGTAAGCAATAGCGGAAAACGGAATCTCGCGTTTTGTTTTGACGAGCGCGTGTAGGTCATGGCAACACCTTATTCATTCTTGGGGCTTGTCTGGGGAGGCCATAGTGAATTGCAGGTCACTCGCCAAACGGCCAGAAAAAGATCACGAATCGAAAATTTGCATTAGTTCAATTTTCATGGATTTCGTTTGTCGCGAAATCTGTTCAAACACGAGTCACTGACATCCCTGGCTTGTATCTGCCCTTTCCGCATTTTCAAAAGGACGTTTCTGATGACACCTCTGGCCACCAACTACATCCATGTCGCCAAGAATTGCCTGAATTTCCAAGATCGTTCCAGCCGCAGTGAATACTGGTGGTATGTTGCCGTGAACTTCGTTGCGGGTTTGGCACTGCAAGTCTTAGGTGCCCTTACGGGAATACCACTCTTGCCGATGTTCGTCCTCGCAACTTTACCGCTCGGCGTAGCCGTTAGCATACGTCGTCTTCACGATACTGATCGAAGTGGCTGGTGGTTGCTACTCATCCTGGTTCCATTTTTGGGATCCATTGCTGTCTTGGTTTTGATGGCGTTACCAGGCAGCGAGAAAGCGAATCGATTTGGCGCGGTTCCCGCAAAGATTGATGCCTTCGAATCAATTGTCCCGCTCGAAAGAACGGTTTGATCGGGAGTGAAGCACCGTCGGACGTGCTCTATTTAAGGCGTGTCAGCTTCGGTTGCGAAGAACTCTTCGTAACCGTGGCTTGCATTCCAAAGCTGAATCGTTGAACCGCTCGCCGCTGCAAAAACTGGCTCGGTAGGATGCCACTGGGCACTGCGGACCGCCAAATCATCCGCTTCCAACACGCTGGCGCATCGATGTGAATGGGTGTCCCAGATCAATAGCGTTCCAGCATTGGTAGCTGCAACGATACGTGGATACACGGCATCGAAGTTCCAATCAATCGCGGTAAGGAATCCGGTGTGATAGATCGGATCGCCAATTTCAGATCCTGAGTCAACTGAATAAATCCTGATATTGCGATCACGACTAGCGACCGCGATCTCACTTCCTTCTGGATTCCAGCTTAGCTTTGTAATCGGAGAGGCTGAACCACGAAGTAGTGTCTGTCGGGTGAGCGTGATCTTTCCTTCGGGGTCATTGAACTCATCGACGGCAATAGCCTTACTTTCTTTAACTTGCGTCGCGTAGGCGAAGTACTCTCCGTCGGGACTCCATGCCATTTGTGTGACTGAAGCATTGGTCTTGATTTGGCTGACAATCTGTTGGGTGCTGGTATCCCAAATCGTGTAGTCACCGCTGATGTCGCTAACGGCCAACCATCTTCCCTTTGGATGCCAACAGATACTGGATGGTTGGCTGCCAATACTGCCTAGTATCTCGAAACTATTCTTCTCATTGGTCTGCCAAATGTAAATGTCATTTCCAGTGCCGATCGCGGCAAGCCGGTCATCAACGGGACTCCAGGCGAGCTCAATGCCATTATCGAGTTGGTCGAGTGTCCGTCCTTCCAACGGAAATGCTGTTTCGATTTCAATCAACTTAGATTCCACATTCCATAGGCTGATGGATCCATCCGACTGAACGCTCGCCAACCACTTACCATCTCTATCCCAGGTGACTTGGTCAACTCGCTTTCCAATTTCCGTTTTTCTTTCAGGTTGAAATCGGCTCTCTAGATCCCAAACTCGGATAGACGCATCTAAAGCCGCCGAGACGATCTGTAAACCATCAGGAGTCCAAGCGACACTCCGGATCTGTCCGGTGTGTCCCGTAAACGTCTGGAACTTTGTGCCAGTTTCAGTGGACCACAAGTGAAGTTTGCGATCTTCATGGGCAGCCGCGATTCGTTGGCTGTCATCTGCCCACGCCGCAGTCCAGACGGAATCACTGACATCCTCATTCAATCGAATAATCTCAGCACCTGTATCAGCATTGAAAATAATGATGGGACTCGCGCTGCCGCTCCAAAGAATCTTGCGTCCATCAGGACTCCAGCTCACACACTTGGTCGGACTTTCCTCCGACTCAAAAGTCCAAAGGCGTTCACCATTCAAGGTGTTAAAAACATCTGCTCGCCTTTCCCCGCCAACGACGATCCGTGTTCCGTCAGGGCTAAACGAAAGCGAAGTGGCCGGTGCCGCACCTTGAAGCTCATTGAGAACCTCGCCGGTTTCTGGATCCCAATAGAGGACTCTTCCAGCCGAACTACACGATGCAATAGCCTCTCCATCGGGTCGCCACTTGATTGATTGAATGGGAAGCGTTTGGTCATGCTGGGAAAAGGACGCGATTTGTTTTTTTTGCGTCACGCTCCAAATCGTGATGACTCCATCAAGTGATCCGATTGCGAGTCGGTCGTTGTCCGGTGCCCACGACACCACTTGACCTCCAAGCTCGTTGAGCTGGATCGCGGATCCGATCGAATTTTTCCTTTCACCGTTCAGAGTGTGTATCCAAACGGATGGGTCATTGGATGAGGCCGAAGCGAAACGCAACCCATCAGGACTTAGATCAAGGCCATTGATGGATGAACGATGTTTGTAAAGTGCTGCTCTCTCTTGGGTTGAAAAAGACCAAAGGTAATACCATTCCCATCCGCGTCGATCGATCTCATCGTCTTGTGGGATCCAACGACGAAGGATCCTTCGTATTTCCCCAACACCACCTGGCTCGTAAATTGCCCGGCTCGCTTGGTTCATTTCAGCAAAATAGAGGGTGCTCGACGCCTCTTCGGCTATTTCCAAGCCCCTATCACGCTCGGACCTTGCAATGG
>JBCCKZ010000097.1:0-12159 GCA_039027135.1 Planctomycetota bacterium | reverse complement strand
CGCGGATCCACTTCGCCAGCCAGCTACATTCAGCGTCAGCAATTGAATCGCGAAAGCACGCCTATTGATTTAGAAAGCTCGAGACCTTGTTGCGATCCTCATCCCAGGTTTCCGGGAAATGGTGACCGCCTGGATGCGTCATACTAGTAAATCGCCAACCGGCTTTTCTCGAAAAGCCCGACCATAGTCGGACGAGCGATGCATGTGGTTCTTGATCGCCATGAATAAAGAACACGGCGGGTGCGGGATTTGCATTTGGAAGATCACCCTCGAATAGATCATCTGCTAGCGAACCTCCAGGTGAAAGCGCAACGATGCCAGCAAATTCGGTAGGATACTCCTTGGCTAATAGCAAGCCATGAAGGGCACCTTGAGAGAATCCGAGTAGGTAAACGCGACGACTATCGATGCCGGACAGCAACGGCGAATCTAAGACGGCCTGTATATCACGATATGTTGGGTCGATCGAGTCGAGCGACCACATGAATCGGCCTGCTGAACTGGGCACGGAACCGGGCAATGCAATGCTGACAAATCCCAATTCAGCCCATTCCGCAGCGTTGCCGAGGTAACTCAGGTTGGTGTCGCCATACCCGTGGAGCAAGATCATTACCGGCCAACCTGATTTTGGTTTTGCTCCCTTTGCAGGAACTGCGATTGGTTGTCCAATCCGTGTTGACGCCGACTCGATGTATCTCTCTCGAATGACAGAGAGTTGTGTCTTAAATGACACGAGTTCCCTGATTTTCCCTAACTCTCCGTCGGACAACGCAGTCGGGAAGTCACTGAATCCCACCTCGATCGCTCGTTCAAACTGCTCAACCGCAAGGTCATGTTTTCCCCAGAGTTCATAATTGCAGGCCAATTGATAGTGCGCGTACGCAAGCTTCGGGTTGTAGCGTACCGCAGCTAGATAGGCAGATTCAGCTTTCTCGAAGTCTTCCATCGCCTTAAGCCGATTGCCAAAACCCAACAGTCGTTTCGCATTAGATTCGGATTCGGTCTGTTCACTTTCTTTGTTGGCCCCGTCGCTTATCCAGATAAGAGGTTTGGGTTCAAGCATGGGGATGGACATGTCTGATTTGCCCACCTGCTCATCGGCTTTTGCTACCGAAGCAAGTATTACACCACACAACAAAACTGAAAGTGTTTTCTGCAAAATGGGTTTCCTGAAGTTAGCGTGAAATAAGCGATCGCTTCAGCATAACAGAAAAACTCCCCTGTCTTGAAAAGACGATATCCAGAGCTGCATCAGTTACTTAAATCGATTGCTCATATGGTCGGCCATTCGAAAAAACGTCATCTTGAGCTGCGAAGCCAACGGCCGACTCACGATACTTGGCATTTAATGATTGGCCGGCTACTTCCTACCGACGTTTCTTCACCCGTACTCGATTAGACTGTATGCCCCAATGACTCGATGGAGCTTTAGTTTGGTGCGGCGCCGAATTAAACCAATTTTGATTGCGTTCTTTTCTTTGATTGCATCACTGAATGCGCAAGAGCTCCAACCATCCACAATCGCACAGACGCTGCTGACGAGCTACTGCATTGATTGTCATTCAGGCCCAGATGCTGAAGCCCGAGTTGATATCGAAACGTTGTTATCCACTAGTGTATCGGCCTCAAATCCGCTTGAATCCAACTACAGCACTTGGAAGACCATTGCGCAACTCATCCAAGATGGCGTCATGCCACCTGCGGATGCAGATGTTCCCTCTGAAGAAGAGAAAAACGAGTTTGCAGTCTGGTTTGCAACTGAACTTGAAAAGGTAGTCTCCAAGCCCGGCCCCATTCAGGTTCGAAGACTTGCCAAGCATGAGTATCGGAACACTCTGCGGTCCCTGTTTGGCTTTGATCTTGAGGTCAACATCCAGGAAGCCGAACAAACAGTCATTGAGAAATCGCTTGTCCTCAAATTACTACCCACCGATCCTCCCGGTAAGAGCGGCTTTACGAACGACACCCATGCCAATGGCTTGAGCAGCTACTCATGGGATCAATACATGTATCTCAGTGACGTATCGACTCGAGAGCTATTTGAACCGCAGCGATCCAACGCTCTCTCGGAGTTGGCGGGAGAAGAAGTCACCGCCGATTCGCTGACACCCGCGACCGCAAAGAAGCTCATCCGCAACTTCATTGTGAAAGCCCGTCGTCGCGATCTTTTAGACGAAGAACTTTCAACGATTCATTCAAGGCTTGAGAATAAAAAAGGAACTGCGCTGCTATCCGCCATACAGCTGGAGATGCAAGCGGAAATACTCTCACCTCGTTTCTTGTTCCGAAGTACCTTACATAGCCAGCCAAGTGATGCATCTTCAGGACAGGCTAAAGAGCCAGAGCTCTTCGTTGACGAGTTTGAACTGGCCGAACGACTGTCCTATTTTCTTTGGGCAGACATGCCAGACATCGAACTCATGTCATTGGCACGATCAGGACAACTGCGAGTGCAGCTTGAAACTCAAATTGCCAGAATGCTTCGGTCCCCAAAGGCAAAGAGTCTTGCCAATGACTTCGGCGTTCAGTGGCTTGGCCTTGATGAAATCAATCTTCAGGTAGCCAACAACCCGCCCCAACTCGATGCCCTTCGAACGCAGCCAACGGACTTCTTGCATTACCTATTCACTGAGGAACGCCCGCTATCAGAATTACTCTCGTCCAATGTGACGTTTGTGAATCCGCACACCGCGAAGTATTACGGCCGCATCGTATCGAAACAGCTGCCCAAATACCGCAAACAAAAAGGCATTGAGATCGAGAACGTGGTCAATTCGCGAGTCGAGCTCTCCTCAGAGCTCCAACGAGGTGGGATCCTCACGATGCCGGGGATTCTCGCTATGAATCGAACTGCCATTCTGCGTGGCACGTGGCTGCTCGAGCGAATCATGGGACACCATTTACCGGAACCACCACCAAACGTTCCAGCGATCCCGCCAGCCAGTCCAAATACGGCGGAGTTGACTTTCCGGCAGCGTTTTGAACAGCATCGCTCGCAAGAAACTTGCGCCGTCTGTCATGACAAGATTGACCCGCTCGGATTCGCATTCGAGAACTTCGATGACAAAGGCAAGCTTCGCAAACAATCAAAAACGTCGTTGGATACAAGTGGCCAATTACCTGGGGGTGAGCGATTCCGGACGGCCGAGGAGTTGAAGCGAATCCTAATCACCACCGAAAAAGAAACGGTTATCAAAAACATCGTCGAAAAGACACTCGCCTACGCCCTGTGTCGTGAACTGACCGTGCATGACGTTCCAACAGTGAATAGAATTACGGCCGAGATGCTTGCAACCGAAGCGACCTGGGAAGACCTCTTCGTAGCGATCGCTGACAGCTTGCCTTTCCAAAAGTATTGCCCTCCCGCGACTTGAGTGTCGCCCCACCCAACAATACTCCGACTCGCAGACGACACATGCCCGACTCGCCGGTCAGATCTCTAAGGCTCAATCGTCGATCTCTATTGAGGGGAGTGGGAGCGAGTCTTCCTCTGCCGTTGCTCAATTTGATGGAAGAGAGCAGCGCCGCGGCACCTTCGACTGAGCAGCCTCTTCGGTTCTTGTCGCTGTTTAAGCCTAATGGCGTTCATCCGCCCTCGTGGAATATCAGTGGCGGTCAAGAATACGACTTTCGTCTTTCGCCTTTGATGAAGCCGTTTGCGGGGCATAAGGATGATGTTCTTATCCTCGACAATATGGGTGACTTTGGCTTCTCTTCTCACGCCAACTCGACGCGTCGTTTTCTGTCTGGACATCACCGAAACACCGATACGGCGTCGATCGACCAAATCATCGCTGACAAGATCTCCGGAGATACGAGTCATCGTTCGCTGGAACTGACGACCGAAGGATTATTCACCAATCAAATCGGGTGCAGCTACATTTCCTACGATGCGAAGGGAGCGCCGTTGCCACGGGAAAGCGATCCACAGCTTGTATTCGATCGGCTGTTTCGCAATCCCATCGACCACGCCGGAAAACGCACGCAATTGAAAAGTGTATTGGACCGAGTTCTTGATGACGCGAATTCTCTCGCTCGGCGGGCAGGCACCGAAGATCGACAAAAACTGGACGAGTATCTCAGCGTGTTGAGATCCACCGAGAAACGAATTGCAACAGCCGCAAGCTCTTCACCCCGAATCGACTTTGGACAACTTGAACGGCCGCCCATGGCAGCCAACTTGGACGAACAAGTTGAAGCCATGCTTGACCTGATCTGCCTGGCTCTTTGGACGGACTCGACTCGATGTGCCACCTACATGCTCGGCAACAGCAATAGCCGCATGATCTTTGACTTCCTAGGCATCAAAGAACAGCATCACTATCTATCTCACTTCTTCAGAAACTTCAGCCGCCCCAATCTTGAAGCACTATTGAAGATTAGCGTTTGGCACATGCAGAAGTTTGATTCACTTTTGACCAAGCTAAAGAACTACCGTGAAGGCGATGGAACCTTGTTGGACAACACGCTAGTGCTTTACGGTTCCGGGATGGGACACAGCGACAACCACACCGTCAAAAGAATCCCAATCGTCTTAGCCGGCGCGAAGCGATTCTTGAAGACAGGGCGTTATGTACGCTACTCGGAGAATCAGCAAATTGGAAGACTGCACCTCAGCCTGATGAATGCTTTCGACGTTGACATCTCGGATTACGCGGGGTCGGACTCGCCACTAGCCGGACTGGATGGTTCGTCCTACGAGTCCTATCAGGAAAAGCCCTTTGATAGCTGGGTCAGTGTGAAAGGTAACGAGATTGTGGCGCAAGGAAGGATTCGGATGTCCGATAACTTGGACGAAGCCAAGCTGTTCTACGTTGATGTTGAAGGAAAACAACCAGTCAAGATTGAGGTGTCGTTCAAAGACTTCCACCAGTTCAATCTCGCGTACCACTGTGGCACAGCAATATCCGTATCAGGAACCGGAGAATCACGTGGAGACCAAGCCGTGATTACGAAAGTAACCGACCTGAAATCGGTGCACGGAAAACTGCCAGGAACACAGAAAGGCTAAACCCGGCACCTTGTGCTGCCGCCTAACGCTAAACCGACTGCAAAATACATCGTTCGAATCAGCTGCTCGGCCGTTCCGTTCGATTAGATCCTTGATTCGACTGCGCCAGTCGAGATACTAAAACTTCTGATTCGGAAAGTCTTCGGGAACAGGAATCGTCACCGCGCCCGTAGCGGCCCATTCAGTGCCGCGAATGAATGTGGTCACGAAACTTCCTTCCTTGATCTGTTGCACATGATGTCCCAAGATCGAGTGAAACACTCGTCCCTCACCGTAGGAAACAACCATCAACGCAGGTTCGTGTCGACCAGTTCCTTTGTATTTCTCTGACGAAAATGCCGTTGCCAAGATCGTTACATTCTCCGCCGGACCACGCAGCTTATCGTAGAGTTCATCAGGCCCGTGCTTGAAAGTAGACGGAAGCCCCTTCATGATCGGATGCTCGTTGTCCCGCACGACCATCTCGAATTCGTGTTGAGGCCCGTGCGCGCCACCCCTTCCCTTTGAAGTATCACGAACAAGCTCTCCATCGGAATTGAAGTATAGGTAAGGCCCGCTGTTTTCATTGCGGCCACCCCATCCACCGAGCCCCGTCATCTTGTTGTACTCAACCCAACTGGGCCAGCAATTGTTCGCCGCATGGATGGAGACCATGCCTCCGCCGTTGGCCATGTATTCTTCGAATGCTTTCTGAGTGGCCTTGGGCCAATCGGCGGCACCGAAACCTTCATTCATAACGATTACGTCGTACTTCTTGAATTCCGGTTGATAACTCCCGTCTTTGCAGGTTTCCACGGAGGAGCGGGAGTGATCAACTTCGAATTGAGGAAACTTCTCGAAGAGCTGCTTTAAAGCTGGAGTGGTGTCTAGATACTTGTGAGCTTTCTGAGGCCCATCAGCGATCAATACCTTGATCTTCTCTTCCGCAAAAAGACTGTTCGGGATGCATAGGGCAGCGAAGACCGCGGCTAAAACTAGAAGACTTCTATTCATGGTTGGTATTCGTATGAAAGTGATTTTGTGCGTACAAGGCTGACGTCACGAAGCTTGAACTCGCAAAGCAGCAGTGCTCCGGTACAACGCCGCGAGATTTTGATAGGGCGTTAAGAAATTTGCAGGCCTACGAATCTCTTTTGTGCGTCGAGTTGCGACTCTTCTACGGTTGAACTGATAGCCTATCTGCGCCGAAACACCAACGCAAGCAAAGACAGATGTTTGGTTGCGTCTACCCTGAACGAGGCTCGCATCAACGAATGCCCTCCCAGCTAAACTGGTTTAGTTTTCGAGGTGCTCCAACCACTCCCACCAAGCGACTCGCTATGCCTTCACGCTCGGCTTCCCCATTCCGAATGGGCTTAACGGCCGCATTCGTCATGCTGGTAGCGTCTTCCACAGGCTTGGCTGAGCAGTGGAAAATTCCACTCGGAGGAAATGCCTTTCCAAGCGACGCTAGCTCAAGTCGTCTACTGGAGCGTGACGGTGTTCTTTCGCTGCGCGAAAACCACGATCGATTCTCGGTTTTCTTCCGTGTCGACCGGGCCGCTTCGCTCAAGCTTGCCCTCGAAGGGAGTCTTCCATCAAAAGCGGTTATCGTGGCTCAGCTTGGTAAAGACAAACTGAAAACCAATTCGGGCAATTCCGAGCTAGAGCGTCTCACTCTTGGAGAGATCTCCGTTAATGCGGAAGGTTACCAGCGCGTCGATCTGGTAGGCAGCGCAGGCAACAGAGAAGCCGCCAAGTTGACTCACTTGATTGTTGATTCAGATACTCCCGGCCTGGATTTGAGTTTTGTTCGAAACAACCAAGGCAACATGTTCTATTGGGGACGACGAGGCCCATCGGTGCACCTACGTTATCAATTGCCTCGAAGCCTCAAGTTAACTCACGCATACACCGAAATTACCGTCCCCAAAGGTCAGGATCCCATCGGAACCTTCTACATGGCAAACGGATTTGCACACGGCTATTTCGGATTCCAAGTCAACAGTCCCAGTGAACGACGAATTTTGTTCTCAGTCTGGAGCCCTTTCAAAACGGACGATCCGCGTGAAATCCCTAAGGATCAACGTATCACCGCGTTGGCAAAAGGCGAGGGAGTGCACGTTGGCAAGTTTGGCAATGAAGGCTCGGGCGGCCAAAGCTATCTCATTTATCCCTGGAAAGCGGGCACAACCTATCGATTCCTGACTGAGATTAAACCAGACGGAGACGGACGAACCATTTACACCTCGTGGTTCGGTGATAAGTCAACAGATGAATGGCGATTGATCGCGAGTTTTCGACGTCCCAAAACGAATACGCACCTACGCGGCTTCCACTCATTCCTGGAGAGCTTTTCGCCAGTCTACGGACACATTGGTCGCCGAGCCTGGTACGGAAACGTGTGGGTTCGAGATACGAACGAGCAATGGCATGAGTGCACTCAAGCTCGACTGTCGGTCGACGCCACGGGTCGTGGAGGTCATCGACTCGACTTCGCGGGTGGCGCTCAAGGAGAACAATTCTTCATGCGCAACTGTGGCTTTTTCGACGAAACGGTTTTTCCGGATCAGAATTTCGCACGATTGTCCACGCCAAATGAGCAACCGCAAATCGCATTTGATGAACTTCCGCGTGGCGATCCTCAGGCGCATTGAGCTGGTCGATCGCTCACGAAAGCGTTTTGCGTTGGCCAGGTGCACACAGAGCTCTAGGCCCCTCGTCGCAATTGCACGAGCTGATCAGGCACCTTTTGCAGAGTTTCGATTGCAATCGATAGGTGCTCGGGGCTGTCCTGGAGTAACCGCTCAAAGTGAGGCTGCGGATCATTGAGCCAGCGGCCGTAAGCCGCAACCATCAAATCGACGAACTCATAGTCACAAGATCGCAGTGCACTTACAAAGCATTGGTCAAAGGGCGGATAGACATGGTCAGGCACTGATTCGAGCGTCGAAAGTGCAAAGACGCCCGCGAAAACAACGTGTTTCAAATCATCTTCTAGCATGAACGCGGCGGTCTCAACCGCCACATCGTCCAATGCATCCAGTTTCGCGAGCGCACACATCGCTTTGGCCCTCACTTCGTCAGCGCGGTGTGCCGTCAATAAACGCAACTCCTGAGCGATTGATTGGCTGACCATCCATTGCCCCTCAAGCTTCATCTTTTCGATGGCCGCAATCGTATTAAGTGAGATAGCTGTATTCGCCGAGCGAAGCTTCTCCAAAAGTAACGATTCTTGTTGATCACTCTGATCGGGATCAAACTGCAGATGCCGAATCGCGATCACCTGTGTCGAAGCAGAATCACTTGCAGCAAGCTTCCACCACTCACTCTGTGACTGCGACAACGACGAGTGCTCCATCTTTGGCTGCAAGAAGGCATCTTTCGTCTTGAACAGGTATTTGAGTGTGCTTCGCATTGGCCGCTTAAGATCACTAGGCAGGTCACCAACCCACTCCGGATTGGCTTCATCGCGAACCCAAGCCGCAATCGCATTTGCATACGCCAGCGTCTGGGTGCCAGCAAAAGGACGGGGTAGAAGCTCCCATTGCGTTGAATCCCAACTAGAAACCTGTTTCTTAACAAGGCTCACGTGGTTGCGAACCATTCCCAACCCCGTACCCACAACCGCGAGGTCCACCAATTCAGGTAAGTGGGTTGAGGTGAAGCCATTGCGAGATAGCAAGTCGGAAACAACACCTTGGATCAGCATCGCTATCCCCATCTGTGAATCGCTTTCGATCTCTATATCCAGCGTGATCGAACGGTTCTCAGCATCATATCTTCCGGGAAGACTGCCGACCCCACCGCAGGTTCCGCCGCCACAACCACTCCCGCAAGTGCTCTGAGCCATCTGAGGAACGACACGAAACTGAACGTCACCCACATCATGCGCAAGATGCTTACCAACGGAATCGATTATCTTCTTTGGATCGCCTTTCGTGTCATAGAAGCCAAACAACGTTTTTCGGCTCAACACAGGAAGTGTGAAACGATCAAAACCGATGCATTCAGCAATTTGCTGCAAATGAAACTCGATGCGAGATTTCTCTGAATCGTGCAGGTTGGCTTTCGGCTTAAAAAACACAGATGGGATCCCAAAGATCTAGGAGTTTCACGGAACAGGAGGCGTTCGCCGAATCCATCAGGGTACAACAAGCGAGAACGCAGCGTAGCGCCAATTTCTGTACGCATGCGAAGCCAAGTCTGACCACCATCTCAAACAGACGATACCAGCCCCCAAGTATTACCCCCATCCTAAAAACGGTTGGTAGCAGCCAGCGACTCGCTTCAACCAGAGACTCCGCCCTGCGGTAAAATCCCGGGTTCGCAACCACGACAGACCTGCCAACTCTTAATCGACGAATCGACCTATGCAAGACTTTCGTTGGCCCATCACGTTTTCGCTTCTTTTGTTTTTCAGTTCGATGACCTGGGCAGCCGGAAACGCTCAGCCCAACATCCTGTGGATCGTTGGAGAGAACTTCTCCAATGACCTGGCATGCTACGGCCAAGCGAACGTGGCAACTCCGCATCTTGATGCATTAGCCAATTCTGGCATTCGATACACTCAGGCGTTTTCAACTTCTCCAGTCTGTGCCCCCAGCCGATCGTGCTTCATGCTGGGGATGTACCAAACGACGACTGACACGCACCACATGCGTTCGCACCGCAGTGATGAGTTCAGGCTGCCACGTGGAGTTCGACCGCTCACAATAAGGCTGCGGGATGAGGGTTACTTCACCGCCAACATCACCCATCTCGGTGAAGAAGAGATGGGTACTGGAAAGCTTGATCTCAATTTTGTCAATGAAGGTAAGCTTTACGACACGGCTCAATGGGAAGACTTGAAGTCGCGTCAACCGTTCTTTGCTCAGATCAATTTGCCCGAAGCTGAGTATGACATCTACGATCGCAAGTCGGCGGAAAAGGAAAGAGTTCCCTGGGTGGGCGAAGAATGGCATCCGCAGGTAGCGACCGAAGACAATGTCACGCCGCCACCCTATTACCCCGATCATCCGATTGTTCGTCAGGAATGGGCTCGCTATTTGAATTCCGTCAGTGGCACAGATGTACGAGTCGGCAAGATTCTTGCAAAACTCAAGGCTGACGGTCTCGACGATGATACGGTCGTCATCTTCTTTGCCGACAACGGCCGCTTAACCGCACGCGGCATCCACTGGCCATTTGATCAAGGGCTTCGTGTACCGCTTATTATTCGAGATGCGAAGAACTTCAGCGTCTTGGCGAGAGATGAGAAACCAGGTGTGGTCAGTGATCGCGTTGTCAGCTTGCTAGACCTGACCGCGACAACGCTAGCGATCGCCGGTATCGAACGTCCGTTTGGTATGCAAAGCCGGGTATTCCTGGGTGAAAGTGCCGATCCCCCCCGAAGCTTTGCCTTCGCGGCTCGCGACCGTATTGATGAGACGGTCGTACGAATGCGATCAGTGCATGACCATCGCTATCACTACATTCGAAATTACACACCGGGCGCGGGATTCGAGACGCTCAATCGTTACAAGGAGAAGTGCTTTCTGGTGAAGCCTTTGATGCGAAAGCTAAAAGCCGAAGGCAAGCTCACGGGAGCTGCTCTCGAATTAATGAAGCCATTCCCCAAAGAAATGCTCTTTGACACAAAGGATGATCCCCACGAGATCCGAAACCTGGCTGATTCAAATGCAAAGCAACACCAAGAAGCACTCACTCGCTTGCGAACGGCGCTGGATACCTGGATCGCTGAGACCGGTGATCGAGGGCATATCCCCGAACCGCCGGAAGTCGTCGCACCATTTGTCAAAGAGATGGAAGAATGGTTCGGCACACCCTCTTGGCATGCCCGTGCATTGCCCTGAACAGAATTGCAATCAAAATAGCGTAGTTTCGGCGGACTCTTGGCGACGCCGCCAATCAGACATGATCGCATCGACGAACTCGGTGTTGGAGACTGGTGGCAACGGAAGACCATCGCTCGTTGCGAGTGGAACGAGCACCTGCTCCAATTCCGATGCCGTGCTAGTCCGTATCAACTCATTGATGATTTGAAGTGCGTCAAACGCGGTCAGGCGACCATCGGACGAAACGTCGTAGAATCGATTTGGAAACTCAGTCAATCCGGTGGCGTCGACCAATTGACCATCGGTGTGGATTCGACCAGCGATGATCGCATTGATCGTTTCCAACGCGTCCAAAGAGGACACGTTTCCGTCAGCGTTGACATCAAGCGACTCAATTGGATTATTCCAATCATGGGGACCTATCAACTTCACTTGGATGGAAGTGTCGCCCCCACCGCTAACAAAGTGCCGAACCAGCCTTCCGTTCTGAACTTCCGATTGTTCGTATCGCCAATCGGGACCGGCTATCGCCACCGCTGGAGTGTCTTCCAAGGTGCTTGAAGCGACAAACTCAAACACGCCAAAATTGGCAGCCAATGCAGCGGTGACGACTCCATCGGGACTTGCAAGACTTAGAACGTCCTGGGCTACCGTGAACACGACTGGTCCGGTCGCATCCAAATCCACCGTCGGATCAACGACCGACGTAGGCTCCAACATTTGTATCGCCAGCCGATGATCTTCCACCTCGCCCGAGTCCGCATAACCAGTCGGCTCATGACCACCGTTGCGGCTGACTCGGAAGCGTGCGACGGCATTACCATCGATCGCTGTCGACGGAACGTCGAAACTAATCAGGTTTTCGCCTGCGACGACGGCAATGCGGTCGGCGATCTGATCTTCGTCATCCCAAGTGCCATCCCCGGCAAAGTCGATCCATGCATCGAGGAATCCTACATCGGAAACTTCGATCAATAGTGAACTCGTCGTTCCACCATTGGGATCGGCGAGGATCGGTAAAGTTGAATGAACGCCATCTTCATCATCCGCTGAAGTACCAGAAACATCATCCGCGTCAGCCAGATCGCTCGTTTGGCCGCCTGGTTCCGTATCGCGTGACGGTCCCAAATGGACGCCGACACCACGGTGGCGTGCACCATTGTCGACAGCTCGAACAGGATAACCTTCCGGTGCATCGCCCCGATCAAGACCGACGAAGAACTCATCGTCAATGATCATTCCAATCGCGGAATCAACTTCGATTCGAACATCGCGATCACTCGCTTGAAGGTTGCCAAGCATCGCGACGAAGGTCTCATCACCCTCGACGTG
>JBCCKZ010000096.1:0-12162 GCA_039027135.1 Planctomycetota bacterium | reverse complement strand
CTTAGCTACACTGAGATTTGGATTTCCGAAGCACAAGAGCGCATGGTGTTTGCGGTTCCCCAAGAGTCTTGGCAACAGTTTGAAGACCTCTGCCAATCAGAAGGAGTGGAAGCTTGCGTCTTGGGACGTTTCGCTCCCACGCAACGCCTGACGTTGACATATCACGGGCATGTCGTGGGTGATTTATCGATGAGTTTCTTGCACGATGGTCGACCGCCTGTCATTCGAGACGCCGTCTATGAACCGCCGAAGACCGAACCAATGAACGTACCGGAGATGACCCCGGACCAGAACCGCCAAACGGTTTTGGATATTCTTGGTTCACTCAACGTGGCGAGCAAGCATTGGATCATCAGGCAGTATGACCACGAGGTTCAGGGCGGCAGCGTCATCAAGCCGCTTGTTGGCGTCCACAATGATGGGCCGTCTGACGCGGCCGTTGTGCGACCGAGGCCAGAGTCCACCCGTGCACTTGTCTTGTCATGCGGTATGAATCCTCATTACGGCGACCACGACGTTTACCACATGGCGACGTCAGCGATTGACGAAGCCGTCCGAAATGCCGTCGCCGTAGGCGCTGACCCAGACCGAATCGCGATCCTTGATAACTTTTGCTGGGGTTATACCGATCGAGCTGAAACTCTCGGATCGCTCGTCCGCGCAGCGATCGCCTGCCAAGACCTGGCCGTTGAATTGAAGACACCGTTCGTCAGCGGCAAAGACAGCTTGAACAACGAATTCAGCTTCGTTGATGAAGCGGGAACAAAGCAAACCATCTCGATCCCTCCTAGTCTGCTGATTAGTGCGATGGGACAGATTGAAGATGCCAGCTTAGCCGTCACAATGGACGCCAAGGCAGTCGGCAATCAAATCTGGTTGGTGGGACAGACTTTTGACGAACTTGGTGGATCACACTTTGGTATCGTCAACGATCTCACGGGTGGACAAGTGCCGCAAGTCAACGCAAGCCAAGCCAACGCGACGTTTAAAGCTGTTCACCAAGTGATTCGAAATCGTTGGCTGCGATCATGCCACGATCTTTCTGAGGGTGGACTTGCGGTTGCCGCGGTTGAAATGGCGATGGCTGGAGGACTCGGATTGTCACTTGATCTGGATACCGCGATGGAGCCGGATATTTCGGATACCGCCGCTTTGTTCGCGGAATCAAACACTCGATTCCTGATCGAGGTTGAACCTGAAAATTCCGAGGCCATGAGTCAGATCTTCAAGAACACCGGGGTTCAAATTGCTCACCTGGGCGAGATTGTCCAATCGGAATCAGTTGAGATTCGCCGAGACTCAAGTGTGCTCTTCGACTTGAAAATTGGCGATGCGAAGAGCCGTTGGCAGGCTCCATTGGATTGGTGATTCGTACCGCTCTATTTAGCGGCTACAATAGACTCCATGAACGCGATACTTCCTGTCCCGACAACCGGTCGCATCACCCTTGTGGTGAGTCGCGGACAATCTAGACATCCCGACAAGAGGGGCCTGGAGCAGGCTTTGGTCGACGCTGCTGACCAGATGCGCGGCGTCAATGTGTTGATCGTTCCTCACCTCTATGATCTTCCCAAGACTAGCGAAGCTTTCAAGCACTTAAGGGCTATCGAAGGCGACATGGTCGTTGCATCGTGGATTTTCCGCCGAGCGGCTCACTGGGTTCTCGATCGACATGGTGTCCAAGGCCAAGTGGGCGAGGTCGAGCTGGGCGAGGCGGATGATGAAGACCTTGAAGATAATCCACTCGACAATACGTCGGCTGATGACAGTGATGACGAGGCAGTCGATCGGGTGACCGATATCCATCCTCGACCCAAGCGAGAGATCTACTGCCTGGACTTCAAGAACTCAACGAACGCCGATGACTTTATCGCCGAAATTGAACGTATCATTGCACCGGAGAAGGCGCCCGAGTCACTCCCCATCGTTTCGGCCGAAGTCCAAACCGTCGACGAGAACACGAAAAGAAGATGGTATCCCGTCATCGACTTCAACCGATGCACGAACTGTATGGAGTGCATCGACTTCTGCCTATTTGGTGTGTACGGCGTCGATGGTGTTGAGAATATTCTTGTTGAACAGCCCGATAACTGCCGTAAGGGATGCCCCGCTTGTAGTCGTGTCTGTCCTGCCAATGCGATCATCTTTCCTCAGCACAAGGCACCAGCGATCGCGGGAGCCGAGGTCGATGGTGATGAAGGCTTTAAAATTGATCTGAGTCAGCTCTTTGGCAAGCCAGCCGAGAGCGGTGATGCGATCACGACAGCTGCTCGCGAACGAGATGAACAGCTATTGCTTGCCGGGCGAGACGCCATCGGAATTGATGATCAACTTTCACGTCGCCAAGATGAACTGTCACAAAAGCCGAAAGATGACTTGGATGAACTGCTAGATGAACTTGATGAGTTCGACGCGGTAACGGCGCTCTAGTCTGGTGCGTCAAATTCATAAAAGCGAGTTTGCTCGTAGCGAAACTCGCCAAGAGTTTCGGTCTCGAACTTGCATGACGCTGTTTTAAGCCGAAACTCTTTGCGGCCTGTCGATTTAATAAGCCGCAACGCGATAGCGTCCGGTTTCAAACCGTAACCGGGTGTTAGCGCGCCGCGGCTGATCATTGATTTCACGGATGTCGTTAAAGCGACATGCCGTTGGCGAGTTTCGCTACATCAGTACTGATCCTGACGCGTTACCAGGGTGCTTCTTTCCCGCCTGCCTGTAGGGTGAATGGGCAAAACCAACTTTGCGATTCTTAGCTCCTCCACCTCTCGGCGTTTCAAAGGGATCCGGGCAAGAATCCAGAACGAGAACCAGGTTTAACTCGCCGAAGCAATCCACTCAGATATCTTGATCGCGTCAGCCGCGTATTGGGGATCCAAAGCTTGAGGTCGTTCGCCGTTGAAACCTTGGACCACCCCATCCATTTGCCGAGTAAATGCTTTGATGGGATCACCATCGCCCAAATCCGGGCGATCAATCGAACCATCACGGTGCATGACCGTCAGCGGGATAGAGTCCATCGTTCCATCCTCGTAGCCGGCGAACTCGAATCGCACCGTGGCATTCTCAAACATCACCTCGTAACCATGAGCGAACGGTCTAGCCGGCGAGTCATGAACACCACCGCCGGCGCAAACGACGAACTCGCCACCGTAGTCAAAGATCGACTCGTAGCGTTTGGGAACACCATCCTTGCGTATGGCGGTTGAATGAATATCCGCTGGCATTCCAAAGAGCAGGCGGATCAAATGGGTGTCATGAACGTGCAAGTCGATGAGCGGCCCGCCCACTTTCTTGACATCATAGAAGTCCGGCACCCAATCCGGCGGGCCGATGGTTCGGTGAAATCGCCCACCGCGAATCGGACCATATCGTTCATCTTCTTTAGCTTCAATAAGGAATTGAAACTCATTCATTGCCGCCAGCACGTGAGCCACCATCAACTTACCCTCTTTGTCGGCCTCCAAGAGCCTCAAGGCATCAGCGTGATTGAGTGTCAGCGGCTTCTCACACAGGCATGCCTTTCCAGCCGCAAGCGTCTTAAGCACCGCGTCAACATGACGATCCGGCGGCAAACAAAGGTCGATCAAATCAATCTCAGGATCCGCCAACGCCTCCTCTAAAGAAGCATATACCGTCAAACCATCGATCGAAATCTGCTCGCTCGGCGGCCCAAAATTACCTTGGATGCCACGCCAGTCACCTGCTCTCTTTTTGGGATCCCGACTGGCGAATCCGGCCAAGCTTGCCTGGGAAGATTGCTGGTAGGCGAGATAATGGATCCATCCCATGAATCCGACGCCGATAATGGCTGTGCGCATGTCGGGTTGTCTGCTGGCGTTTTGTTGTCAAATTTGGGTCTGAGCGTGGTGATTTTCACCGCGTTTATGTTTTACCACGATGAGATGTTCCTCCGCGACAAAGGACTTTGCATGAGGCTGAGATTACGGAATTCAACGACTTGCCGTACGATGTTGTTTGCAAGCGTCGCAACAAGCATCACTCTTGGCGACACCTGGTGGCAATGGCGTGGCCCTAACATGGATAATCACGCTGCCGCCGGCGCGTCGACACCGTTACGTTGGGACTTACGAACGGGCGAAGGTGTCCGCTGGAAAACGCCGATCCCCGGCCGTGGACATAGCACCCCCATCGTTACAGACGATGCGTTGTTTCTTACGACCGCGGAACAACGAGATCAAACTCAGTCGCTGATCAAAGTAGACCGGGAAACAGGGCGACTTCTAGAGAAAGTGGTCCTCCATCGCGGAACCCTCCCGAGACAAATTCACCCCAACAATTCGCACGCATCGCCGTCGCCGGTATTTGATGGCGAACACGTATTCGTGAGCTTTCATACCGATGACTCAATCGTCTTGAGCAAGTTGACATCCGCCGGAAGGGTTGTGTGGCAAAAACGGGTGAGCCAGTTCACACCGAATCGATACAAATTTGGCTACGGGGCCAGCCCTATCATTGAAGGCGATTTGGTTTTGGTGGCGGCTGAATACGACGGTGAACAGAGCGGTCTTTACGCATTGGACATCGATAGCGGCGAAACGATTTGGCGATTACCGAGAAGTCGACTGAACCTCAGTTTTGCTTCTCCCGCTGTCGCAACCATCGCGGGACAAAGAATGATACTACTTCCCGGTGAGATGAAGATCATGGCGATCAATCCCATCAACGGAAAAGAACTGTGGGCAGCCCCCGCATCGACGCTAGCCATCTGTGGAACCGTTGCATTTGACGAACGCCGAGCCTTTGTGAGCGGCGGTTTCCCTGATGCCGGCACATGGGCTGTATCCGCCGATGGAATGACAAAGCTGCTATGGCAAAACAGTGTGAAGTGCTATGAGCAATCATTGCTCGTCCATCGTGGTCACGTCTATGCGATTGCCGACAACGGAATAGGCTATTGTTGGCGAGCCAACGACGGAAAGGAAATGTGGAAGGCTCGTTTGTTCAGACAAGGTGTCAGCGCTTCACCGACACTGGTTGGAAACCAAATCTATGCGGCTAACGAGTCAGGCGAGGTGGTCGTATTCAGCGCTATTCCCGATCGTTTCGAAAAGCTCGCCGCCTTCGCTTGCGGTGATTCGATCTTTGCCACACCGGTTGCCGTTGACGACACCATCTACGTACGCACCGGAGTTGGCAGTGGTCCGTCCAGGCAAGAATATCTCGTCGCCGCGGGCCGTTGACTTGGTTCTTTTTATCGAGGCACTTCGTTATTGGCTCTTGTTTGGATCCCAGATGACCACAGCGTCTGGTAGACGATCTCGAAGCATCGACACGCTCTCGGGAGTGATCTTTCCTGGGTAGGGCAATTTGATTTCACGAAGTGATATCGCTTCCGCAAGTGCACGTACACCGTCATCCGTAACGTTGCTTCGCCTTAGGTCAATTGATGTCAATGCCTTTTCCGTCTTAAGTGCTTTTGCCAAAAAAACATCATCAACGCCCGGGATTGCAATCAAGGATAAAGATGTCAGGTCACTCATCTGGGTCAGCGGGAAGAACATGTCCGAATCGGCATTCGTGAACTGAATGAGACTCAATTCTCTTAATTGTTTTCGTTGGCCAATTGACTTGATCACTCGTTCCGGCAAGTCACAAGTTGACATTCCATTGAGGCTGAGTCGCTTCAGGCTTGGCCAATCCGGCAATTCTTCTATTTTATCAAGAGACATTCGTCGGTCTGCGAAGCTAAAGAACTGAAGAGGGAGCTCGGCTAGGTTTTGCAGGCCTATACCAGTGATACCGCAATCGGTCAGCGCCAACTGCACAAGACTTGGGTGCTCACTCAATGACTGCAGATCTTCGTCTTGAAGGTTACCTTGCGAAATCAACAGGCTCCGCAGTGATGCTAACTTCGCGATCGATTTCAGCCCCACTCGACCAACAGGCACACCAATCACCTGCAGATCTTTGATCCACTTGAAGTCGAGCATAGCTAGGTACTCGAATGCGGCGGGAGAAAGTTGCGTTCTAGGATTCTCATCGCTTGGTGGCAGCGATCCAGTGATCTTCTTTCGACCGATAGCGAGATGATTGATCGAAGAGAATCCGCGCAGGTTCCATAAGTCCTCGTCTTCAATGTCGCAGCCAAGCAAATCAACGGCAAAGATCTGATGGGGTTTATCCTCTAACTGAACGATCTTTGTCAGCATGTCCTTCGGATCTTCCGAAAGGCTGTACCGACCACCGACACGAACAATCCACGCCAGGGATTCCTGCGCGGTAATTGGATCCAAACTAGTTGGGTCGAACTCTGTTTCGACGATCGTTATTCGTAACGTCTCAACTTCATCTTCGACTACGGTGATTGACTCTTGGTCCAGTTTGAGCCGAGAGTCATCATTAAGTAATTCAGCCGTATACGTGCCTTCGCTAACGACAACTCGAAAGTCGTCTTCTTCGGAACTACTTTGCGAACCGACAATATGAACATCTCCACGAGATGTGAGCCGTACTCTAACGCGGCTTGGATCGACCCCGTCAGCAAACTCCAAACGAACGGTACCTAGCGGCGTCTCAATCGTCATGAAGGTTGAAGCAAGCCCAGTCACACAGGCCAATAATAGCAATCCCGCAACAACGAGGCCCATGGGACGTCGCCATGACCGAGCGGCCGTTTCGCTCGTCAACTCTGGCTTCGCCGCCGGCCATGGATGTCTTTCGTCGGGGTTCTTCTCCAACAATTGCATGACGCGATCATTGAACTCATCGTCTATGGACGGCCGGACATGCTTTAAGGATTCAGGTTGGTCCGACATCAACCTGGCAAGCGTGCTCAAGCTTGAGTTGCCCGAGAACGGAGTTCGCCCGCAAGCCGCTTCATAAAGAACCACCCCCAGACTGAACCAGTCGCTACGGCAATCTAGCTCCTCACCGCGTGCTTGTTCCGGTGACATGTAGGCGGGCGTGCCCAGCAGATCACCAGGCTGCGTCATCGACGATTCTTGGTCATCCGAACGTGCCAAACCAAAATCCAGGACGCGGACGTTGTCGTTTGGAGACTCGAGAAATAGATTGCTTGGTTTGATATCGCGATGTACCAAGCCATACCCGTGTGCGGCCGAAAGCGCGCAAGTCGCCTGGTCTGCCAAGCTTCCTAGCGAAGCAGTGTCCATTGTCCCCACTTCAGCCAAACGCTGACCAAGTGATTGTCCATTCAATAACTTCATAACCATGAAGGGCATCCCCTGATGCTCACCCACGTGGTATACCGGCACGACATGAGGATGATCGATCGCTGCCATCGCTCGGGCTTCTCGAAAAAAGCGTTCCCGATATCGAGGTTGCGTCGCTAGCGTTTGACGCATGATCTTGATTGCAACCGGACGATGGAGCTTGGGGTCGATGCCACGCAACACGATGCCCATTCCTCCCTGGCCAATCAACTCGAAGACGGGCAGCCCACCGATTCGCCCCATCTCATCGTCATCGATGGGCGGATGAAGCAACGTTCTCCAGTTCTCATCCGCCTTCACCTCTCGGGTTGATCCCGGTGGGCCAGCGGCTCGAAGCTGCTTCAGCCATTGAGGATCTTCTGGATGACCGGTGATTACCGGGTCACGCCGTGCAATCCGGTCATCGATGTTATGCAATTCACCTGACAATCGCTGCAAGGTCTCTCGGCACTTTTGACACTGCTCGACCTGCATTGCAATCGTGTCGGAGAGACTTGGATCGAGCCGCTCTTCGATAAGGCCTATCAGCGTTTCAGTTGTAGGACATTCAATGCAGGATTTGGTAGCCAAACTCATTCGTGATCCAATACCTCAAGCTCTTCCTTTAGCATCTTCCGCACCTTTGACCTGGCAACGTACACCATCGCAACCTTCAACCCGGTAGCGATCGCAATTTCATCAACCTTGCAGTTCTGACGCTCGATCATCTCGAATGCAAGCCACGTGTGCGGTGCGACCCGTTCACGAACACGCCTTTCCGCTTCACTCACAAGTTCCAAATCGAATGCCTTCTCTATCCTTGTGAGCAAATCATCTCGAGCGGGTTGATGACTGAGATGCTCATAAACCTCAGAGTCACCGCGACCCTGGTTCTCACGCCTTGAGTCTCTGAAAAAGTTCCGCACCGCATTACCCGTGACGGTTTTCAGCCAACTCCTAAAGCGTCCTTTTCTAGGATCGTACTCGAACTCGCGTAGAGTCCGGAACAGTTTCACCAAGAGCATTTGGGTAACGTCACAGGCATCCGCTTCCTGCAACTTCCAGTGAAGACACCATTGATGAATCATTGGCCCATATTGATTGACGAATTGCTCCCAAGCAGCTTGATCACCGGCATCTCTTAGCCGCAAAAGAAGACTTAGTCGTGTGTCGGAATCGCTAACAGACACTGGTACACGCTCGGTTGAGAAAAGCTAGCAGCGAAAATCTAGATTTCTAGTCGCAACGACCAACTGAAACTTTGGAGTTCATTTCCATTGCCAAAGCTGCGCATTCGCCGCTGATTTGAGAGTAGACGCCCAGGTGGGGTCGGTAAACCGCCACCCAGCACGGAATGCAAAACAATTTCGATTCGCCAGCGCCAGAAATACCAGGCGACGGGTGTAACAACTTCCGACGTGCGGGAACCTTCCTTTTCTACCACCCGCAACGAAAACAACATCGGAAGATCGGAGACATCTCTCTGATACGAGAAGCCACACCATGAACTTGCTCAGCATCATCTATCAACTATTTGATCTTGCTATCCGGACTTTCCGTCAACATCAACAACGAACGCTTTCTGGGCGAAGCCGGAGACGAAAATCCACCTTCGCGGCAACCTGCGGTTTCGAACAACTGGAAGCACGGCGAGTGCTCGCTGTAGCTGCCGTGGCTGACGGTTTCGAGCTGACAGTCACAGCCAGCGGAGCAAGTGACTTCACGATTAGCACAATCGAAGACAGTGGCCAGCAGGAAGTACAGGTTTTTGACAACAACTTCAATCAGCCCGTTCAGATTGTTGATGAGAATGGAAATCCAGACTTTGTCCCAGCCGAGGCACTGAGCCGGCTGACGGTGATCGGTGGCGAACTGCAAAATACGATCATCATCGACGCATCACAGTTCGAAAATCTGCAAGACGGTGGAACGTTTGGACTAACTGTCGACGGTGGCGATGGCGATGACACCATCATGGTTAACGCCTTTCCGCCAAACAGCTCCGTCAACGGCGGTAATGACGACGACATCATCACGATCACGGGAACCTCCGGAGGTGTGGTTGATGGCGGTGATGGTGATGATGAGATCACCGGCAGTTCCGGTGACGACATCCTGGTTGGCGGCGATGGTAATGACACGATCCATGGCCTTGATGGAGAGGACACGTTACGCGGCGGTGAAGACGACGATGTTCTATTAGGAGGTGATGATGCGGACTTGCTTGAGGGTGAGGGAGGCAACGATACGCTGACCGGAGGCGAAGGAGATGACCAACTTGATGGCGGTTCTGGAGTCAATACTCAGCTCGAAACGGATCCAACCGTGCTCGAGATTTCCGTTCAGATCGATAGCAGCGGCAACGGAGAAGTCCTATTCGATGGTCGCGATCAACTCACGAATATTGAATTCGTCGATCTCACCGGCGATGAGAGTGACGAAGAATTTGACTTAAGCCTCTTTGACGGCATCGAAGCAAGGATCAATGGCGGAGGTGGTGACGATCTGATTATCGGTTCCGATCGCTCGGACGTGCTCGATGGTGGTGAGGGCGACGATGAGATTCGGGCGGGTGAGGGCGATGACCTCGTAATCGGTGGCCCTGGTGAGGACTTGCTATTGGGTGAATCCGGCAATGACACGCTTCATGGAGAACTGCTTGACCTTACCAATGCCGGAGACGCGGACGAGATTCGTGGCGGTGAAGGAAACGATGAGATCTTCGGCGGTGGTGGCGATGATCGAATCGAAGGCGGCGAGGGAGATGACTCAATCTCGGGCGAAGGCGGTGAAGATACGATTCTTGGCGGCGAGGGCGATGATACGATCGACGGGGGCGACGACGCCGATGACATCGACGGCGGACTAGGAGATGACGAGATCGACGCTGGCGCGGGTGATGATGTGGTTGTCGGCGGGCCAAATGATGCTGGCTTTTTTGGTAGCGACCAAGACACGATACGAGGTGGACCCGGGCGAGACACGCTCAGTGGCGGCGATGATGATGACCAGATAGATGGCCAAGAAGACGACGACATACTTTCAGGCGATGAAGGCGATGACACCCTCATCGGTGGTCCAGGCAACGATACGCTCGGAGCATCCGGAGGAAACGAAGAGCTCAGAGGCGGTACAGGTGCCGACCGATATGCTTTCAGCAATGATGCCGACAACGTCGTCATCACTGAAGTTGAAGAGTCAGCAGACGTTCGTGACATCGTTGACTTTTCGGCGGTCTCCGCTTCAACTCCAGTGACCATTGCCCCCGATGCAAACGAGTCGGCGGTCTACGGGAACACAAGCATCACTTTTTTACAAACCCTGATTGAGGAGTACATCGGCACGCCTGGGGACGATCAAATCACGCCACAGCACTTAGTGATCGCGGTCATTGACGGAGGCGAGGGTAACGACACGCTCAGTGCAGGTGATGGTCCTGACGAGGTGATCCTGATTGGCGGCCCTGGCGATGATACTCTTGTCGGTTCCGATGCCACCAACCAAGAACGACTCGAGGGTGGCACGGGTGATGATAGCCTTGAAGGTGGCGGCGGACCCGATGACGTGTTAGTCGGTGGCCAAGACAACGACACCTACATCTTTACCGATCTCAATGAAGTCGCTCAAGTCGATGAGCGAGATGGTGGTGGTGATCAAGACATTCTCGACTTCAGCCAGCTGACCGGTGGAGGCGGTGTTCAGGTCTCACTGTTATCCTCAGGAACGATCGCCACCCTATCTCGTGACGGTAGCGGCACAGGAGTCGTCACAGGCGCGAGTGCAACGGCCGGCCCCAACGTCGAAAACGTTCGTGGTTCAGACTTCGACGACGTCATCGAGGGAAACAACGCCAATAACAGACTCTCAGGTGGCGATGGAAACGATGAGCTGTTCGGATTCTCGGGAGACGACGAGCTGTTTGGCGAAGATGACGATGATATTCTTGAAGGCGGGGCAGACAACGATGTGATCGACGGCGGTGAAGGCAGCGATTTCGTCTCCGTTCGAGATTCGACTGATCCCACTGTCGTCATCCTAGCTGCTCCCGGAATGACGGGCACTACCGAAGGCACAAGCATCGGTAACGACTCGATTGATTCGACAATCGAAAACGTTTTTGGCTCCGCCTCCGTTGACTCCATAACGGGTAACGTTGCTGCCAACCACATCCTTGGTGGATTGGGAAACGATACGATCGTGGGCGGCGCGGGCGATGACATCCTGGATGGCGGGGAAGGCAACGATCGTCTTGATGGCGAGCAGGGCAACGATGAGTTAATCGGCGGACCCGACGATGACCGACTTAATGGTGGAGGCGATGACGACCGCCTGCTTGGCGGCACCGGAAACGATGAGTATCGATTTGGAACTCCGGGCGGCATAAATGATGAAGAACTTGACACCATCATTGAGACAGGTGGTTTAGACGACGAACGTGATTCACTCAACTTCAGCGCTATTTTTGCGGGAAGGGCGATCCCTCCCAATCCGCTCCTGCGGGTTGATTTGGTCGGAGCGAATATCGCTGTGCATGAGGACCGCCGCGTCGCATTCTTTACCGAGGGCACAAACAGCCAAATCGAAGACGTGATCGGTAGCGAGTTTGATGACACCATTAGCGGCAACGATCGGCGAAACAACTTAGCTGGTGGCATGGGCAATGATGTCATCTCCGGCCTGGGCGACATCGATTTACTTGTGGGAGGTGAAGATGATGATGAATTGATCGCGGGCGACGGCAATGGCAGCGAACCAGGTGGTGATTCTCTCAGTGGAGGTAGTGGCCGAGACATACTCCGCGGCGGCCCCGACAATGACATTCTTAACGGTGGTGCAAACGAGGATATCCTTTCTGGAGGACTGGAAGATGATGTTCTCGATGGTGAAGGTGCTGATGACATTCTCCTTGGTGATGGTGGCAACGATTCACTGACCGGTGGCAGTGGTTCAGACACGTTCATTGGCGGCGGTGGCAACGACACCTTCACCG
>JBCCKZ010000095.1:0-12173 GCA_039027135.1 Planctomycetota bacterium | reverse complement strand
TCGCACATGGCGTAATACTCCGCAACATCATTAGCCAGTTCGGGGCGTCGATAGTTTTCAAGGAAGCGTTTCGGCGGGTTGTGTGGCGAGTGGGGAAGAAAAGGCGCATACCAAAGCAAAAACGGCTTTTGCTCTTTCATTGCGTTGTCAATGAAGTCGGTCACAGGCTTCATTGAATCGCGTCCAATCTTCAAGCCTCGGTCGCCGTGGCGTCCACCACGTGTAGGATCACCATGCGTCATGCCATGAGTGAAGCCACCGTCTTTCCAAGAGCCCTCCCACCATTTTCCCGATTGATGGGCAAGGTAGCCATTTTGGGTCAGCAAATTTACAAAGCTGGGGTGTCGATGGAACTTGGCTCGAAGCGGAAGGTCGAGCTCAGCACGCTGGTTTTTTCCATCGACATCGTTGCCTGTAATCCCATGCTGGAAGGGATAAAGCCCGGTCAAAATTGATGCGAGAGATGGACGACAAAGCGGAGACGCCACGTAGCCACGTTCAAAGACCAGACTTCGGGCCGCAAGACCATCGAGATAGGGTGTCTTGATATCGGCGTGTCCCATGAAGCCATAGTCCGTCCACGCTTGGTCATCGCTGATGATGATGACAATGTTGGGGCGTTCGCGGATTCCATTGCTGGCCTGAACGGGTGTGATGATGACGAAAACGAGCAATAAGCAACCGATAACACTGCATGACGTTCTGGCATTTGGGATACTAGTTGTTGGATCGCTCATGCTCGCTCCGTTTAACTGAATGCAAAATGATGATTGTCCAGCCAATGTAGAACTCAAGGATCGCGGCGACGAACATGCCGCAAATGAGAGCACCCGCTGCCAGTCCATCTAAAAAGTCTCGATAGAATCCCGCGGGTGATCTCACGAAAGACAACAAGAGAATCCAAGAAGCCAGCGAAGACACCATGGCGTACCAGGCGAGCGCGTGTTTGGCGACCGTTCCCAGTCTTGCTCCGATCATTGCGCCTACGAATCGAAAAGGCACGGGTATGATCCAAAGCGAAAGAAAGTACTTTGGTTTTGGCGTCAGCTGGGCGAAATACTGAATCGCCGAAATGCCTAGGGCAATGAGAATACAAGCGACCATCCAATGTCTCGTGCCGAACTGAGTTGGAATGGGCATCGCTTCACCCGAAATAGCACGTGGGCCGGTGGGTTTCTTACACGTCTTAGTTTAGGACGGTATGCTATTTCCATGAGCCGGATATTCATCGCACTCATTCGATTTTATCAAATTGGTATCAGTCCACTGATGCCCGGAGTTTGTCGTTACTCTCCGACATGCAGCAGCTACGCGATCGAAGCCATAAAGAAGTACGGCGCGATCAGAGGTGGTTGGAAGGCGGTTCGAAGAATCTGTCGTTGTCACCCCTGGGGTGGTAGTGGATACGATCCCCCCTGAGACCTGAGACCTGAGACCTGAGACCTGAGACTCAGCCCATCTCGAACAGCGGCGTGGCGATGCCGTCAGCATCGACCTGCCAAGGCATCCAAACCAGCACGGGATCGGTAACCTTCAGGTCGCTTTTGCGAGCCGGAATGATTGTCTCCGTAAGCTCAAGGCTGTCGACCGCATACTCCTTCGCTAGCTGATCCATTTCAATCTGCAGCTCTTCGTCGAGGTCGGTCATTTCAGATGCCAACCGTTTGAGTTCTTCCTCAGCTCGGGTAACGTCACCACGCTGCTGGGCAGCTCTTCCCGCACCTCGCATCGCCGTACTGACTTTGGAGACATTGGTTTTGCTGGCGACTTTATTGCCCAGGAACGCCCCCAAAATACTCGTTCCAAACGAAACGATTGAAGACATCTTGGCCTGTTTGTACTGGTCCTCCTCACGCTCGACACGAGCTTCCGCCTTTTGAATTTGCTCGTCAAGTTTGGCCATCTTGGAGGCGTATTTGGAACGAAGTTTCTCCGTTTCCATATCACGAGCTTCGCGAGCGATCTGATCGAAATGCTGTCTCGCTTGAGCTTGGCTCATGCCGCCTGGCGCGTACTGTTTGAGCAATGGGCTTTTGTAGATGGTGAGTGCTCGATGTCTGTAGAGGAAGTCCTTGTACTGCTTTTCAAGACTTCGATAGGTTGTCTTTTTGAGTAGTTCATCAGGTACGCTTCCAAATGCATAATCTGGCTCCGGTTGATCCAGAAGTTCCGCATCCGGTGAAAGAGACGTCGCTGACTCCCAGAGTTCTTGCGAAGACCCCCGACTAACGTCAGCAACGTGCTTAGCGTCTCGCCAAAGGTCCAGCTTTGCACTCGAACGAACATAGTGAAGCGTTCCGGTGCATAGAATTGCCGGTCGATAAAGGAGCTTTGAGTTGCGTCCGGCAATCAGCTGTGGCGTGGCGAACTTCTCGTCGATGCCCGCTGGCATGACAGGGCGAGTCGGTTCGGACTTCTTGCGTTCTTTCTTTGTGTCAACTTCAGTTGATTCGCCCTGCTTTTGACGCAGCGGATCCATCAAACGGCTGATTTGATCCCGAGCTAGCGGCCCGGCCAAGAAAGACATCGCCCAGCGGGTTTGAAAAACACTGGGGCCATCGTCGTGGACGTTGTTGAGCAAGAAGACTCGATTGCCCAACGCCGCTAGCATCTGTTCCATCTGTTTTCGATCGAAAGCCTTGCCCGACTGGATGGCAGCTCCTTCGAGACCCTCCAGGACCCTGGCTTTGTCTCGTTCGGTTTGCAACCGGCCTAGGAACCAGGTTCCAATGTTGGAAAGGCCCTTGTAATCCAGGTCGACGGGGTTCTGTGTGGCCAAGGTGATGCCAAGTCCGAAAGCGCGAGCTTGTTTGAGCAGCGTTAGCATCGGTGGCTTGGAGGGTGGGTTGGCAACCGGTGGGAAGTATCCAGCCACCTCATCCATGTAAAACATCGCTCGAAGCGCTGATGTTCCGCTTTGGGTTCGCGTCCAGGCCAAGAGTTCGTTGAGCAGTATGGTCACAAAGAACATCCGCTCGGATTCAGACAGGTGAGCGATCGATAGGATGCTCAAGCGTGGTTTGCCTTCGCTTGTATATAGCAGCTTTTCAATCGACAGGGGTTCGCCCTCGAGCCAAGTAGAGAAAGCTGGCGAGGCGAGCAAGTTGTTCAGGGTCATCGCGAGCTTCGCTCGATCGGTTGCCGACATGAAGGCGTCGAGTGCCAAAACTCCCACTCGCGTGATCGGTGGATCTTGAATCAGGCCGATCAAATCTCCAATCGACACACTGCGTCCATTTCGCCAACAGTGATCGAAGATGGAAGAAATCAAGATATGCTCCCGCGACAAGAGCGGGTCAGCTTTGATGCCCATTAGCGTGAGCAGTCCAGAGGCCGCACCAGTGACTCGTTCACGCATCGCATCGCTGTTCTCAAGTACCTCTTCCGGTGGTGCGTCAAAACTCTTGAGTACCGTTAGCGGTAATCCGGTATTGCTTCCCGGCGTGTAGATCGCGATATCGACTGCCTCTTTGAACTTGGCGATCCGCTCAGGAGCCTGGCCCCAACTGGCCAAGCCTTTCTTCCAAGTCGATGCTGTATCGCGGGCGAGCTCGTCGAGCGTCTTTCCCTTCCGCGCGGCCTCTCCCGCCTCAAGCCATGGCTTGAAGTCCGCCGGTTTAAGTTTGGGAAAAGAGAGTAGTAGATTCCCCAGGTCACCTTTGGGATCGATGCAGATCGCGGGAACGCCGTCGATGGCCGCTTCTTCAAGAAGCGTGAGACAGAGCCCGGTCTTGCCACTTCCTGTCATGCCCACACACATGGCATGGGTTCGGAGATCCTTGGCGTCGTACATGAGCAGGCCGTCTCGAAGCTCATTGCTCGCAAGATCGTAGTGTCGGCCAAGATAGAACGAGGCTAGTTTTTCGAAGACATCAGCGGAGGGAGTGGGCATGTTTGAAGGCTCAAGCGTACAAAGTTATCGACTCTCCCAAGGGGGCTATGGTATCTATAAAAGTTCGATGTCACGGCGATGCGATAGTATTGTGAGCCGTGGGCCCGATGCGGCGAAGCCGCGTAGGCCCCGGGCTAACGCCTGACGCGAAAAAGAAGATCTCACGTAGCCAACGAGCCCGTAAGAAGTCTTCGCCCGGCCCCTTCACTCGCTTCGCTCCTATTCGGGTCACCGCTCACATCTTTGAATCGAACGTCTTTAGATACCAATGCCCCGGCGGGGGACAAAGATCAAAGCAGTCATCACAAAAAGCCTACCAAAGCTCAACGTGGTGGTGCAGTCACCGACAGGCCACGATAGCGATTTGCGGCAAAGGAACGCATCCACATCGCGAGATCTGATGGGCAGGCCACGCCACCTACGTTGTGCGGCATCAATGCAGACGCGTCCACGCGGTCGGCGAAGGCATGAAGTGTCTCGCCACGATTGCGGACCAAGCCGAGTCTTTGAAGTTTCTTCTCAGTTTGGCGGAGCCACTTTTGAGCCTGGCGTTCTTCTTCGTCTTGGGGACGGTTCGACAAACGGTTTCGAACGAACCACAATATCAAGCCAATCAGGAGAACGGCTTGCCCGTAGTAGAAGAGCGAGTAAATCGCGTCGGTCGCTCGTTGAGCAAGAAGCCAGTTGACAAACATACTAATCACGCCCGGTGTGTCGTCCTCAGCAAAATCGTTGTCGATGGATCCATCCGCCGACGCCTCGGAGTTTGCGTTGACGACTTGAGCTGTTGCGTAGGTTCGTCCCGGTGTCGATTCCACAACAAACCAACGTTTCGCAACATCATCATAGGCTTCAGACCAAGCATGCGCGTCCGAGTTGCGAGCGACCCAGGCATCACGCTCACTGGCATACTCTTCGGCGACGTAGCCCACCGCGTATCGGGTGGGAACGCCGACCATCCTCAGCAGTAGCGTTGTGCTCATGGCAAACCATTCGCAGTGCGCGGGTGGGCGGTTCTTGAGAAACGCTTCGAGTGGGTCATCTCCCTCGGGCCACAGGAAGGGGTCAAGTGAGTAGACGTAGTTCTCTTGGAAAAAGCTCTGTACCCTGGCGGCCTTCTCGACGTTCGTAGATGCGTCAGTAACGATTTGGCGAGCTATCGGAGCCAGGTAGCTTGCCTGGGCCGGGGCCACGTAAAGTGTAGCCATTGACTGCGCTGCACTAAGGTCTGTGTTGGGCGTCTGTCGCGAAAGGCCAGCAACATAGGGCGATGACGTGTCGATACCTCGTTCGATTTGGCCATGATGGTTCACAACGACCTCTTGCCCCATCGCTTGGATGTAGCGAGACGTCGATGGGTAGAACACCGTCCGCCCGCGGATCGGGGACCCGACGATTTTCATGGTGGCAAAAACAGGCTGGTCAAAATCGCCCCCGTCCAATTCAAAGTGGCGGAGCCCTCTAGGGGGTACCGCGTTGGCGGGCAGCTCTGCTCGGTTGGTTGACGCGATCACGCGATTGGCGAGTGTTTCGCGGGTCGGGACGAATCGCCTCAGATACGAAGGGTTTGCCGTTGACCATCGTCCTCGGCCGACATCGAAATAGTCATAGAGATGTCCTCGAAGATAGTTGGGTTGTATGTCGCCTTCGATCCTTAGTGCAACTGCGGATGGATCTGAAAGCATGTGTTCCCGAACAGTGCCAATCTGGTCGCCTTCGACATATCGCATCCCGCCGACGAGTCTTCCTTCCTCAATTTGTTGGATCGAGGACTGCAGTCCCTGTCGCAAATCTTCCTGGATCCACGGCATCGCTTCATTAAAACCGCGAGCGGCCGCTCCCGTCGCCATTACCAAAGCAACGGAGATAGCGATCATTACTCTGGTGCGATTGGATGTTCTACTAGTCTCATTGGCAATTTGGGGGGCGCCAATCAGATCCCGCTTTCTAGCTTGATAGGTGATCTGAGAAGCTCCCAAGAACGCTAGCGTGCAGAGGATTCCAGACGATGTTTGGGCTGCAATCGAAGAGGTCACAGCACCACCGACGATTGACAGGAGTCCCACCACAAGACCCAAAACCAGCATGAGCGGATGGCCGCGGTTGGGGCGTACGGTCCAAAGTGCCAACATCAGTGCCATGCAAACGAAGCTCGCCGCACGAACGCCCAAGAAAATGAAGTTGGCGTTGTCGAACGCTATCTGATTCCTCGCGATGATCGCTCCAACGGATGCAAAGATAGCAGCGATCAATGTGATCAAGAGCTTTTGGCCGAACGTGGTGTGCTCACCTTCTCCGCTGGTCGCTCTTGGTGCACGAAGAGATTGTCGGATGGAAATGGCCGCAATCCATACAGCCATCAACATTCCTACGGGAAACCAGTTTCCGAAGGTGGAGGACAATAGGACCAGCATTGCCACAAGTAGCAGCATCCACCATGCCCAAAACGGTAGTTCCGTCAGTCTCCGATTCACTTCCCGATCATCCTTCTGTTGACAGGGGCATGGGTGTCGGCATCCGCAACAGGTGCATCGGATGGGTCTTCAAGATGGGTTCAACCTCTAGTCGGCTGCTGAGGACCCACATCGAATCCGCTGTCGACGTCCGTGTTCGAGATGTTGAGTGCTCGTTTGAGCTGAGTAGATCAATCATTCGTTGATTCATTGACTCTTGCGACGTGGTTACTTTAATTGGTTGAAGCAGCGCCAATGAGACCAATGAGTCTTCCCCGGATGTCACAGACTCATCCTGTAAAAGCACTCGGCACTCCGTAACGAAACCAGAATCATGGAGGTCGCTTACCAGCGTCGCCGCGACCCTCAGCATCCACTCAAATGCTACGGTTGTCTGTGAATCAACGTAGGGATCGATGAGTATCCTAATGCGGGGCAGCGATGGCGCATGGTATTCGCGAACAGCGGCAGTTCCCGTCCGAGCCCAAGCGCGGAAGTCGAACCTCTGCACCGGCATTCCCGCGACGTATTCGCGCGAACCAATGTAGTCAAAGCTCTCGCCATGAAGGTTTTGTTGAGTCCACTGATTGATCTGGTCGATCGCATTGCGAATTGGCAAACGATCAGCTCCCTCAATCGGCTCGGGAGTAGCGATGATCGTGCCAGGGACAGCAGCTGTTCTCCGGTATCGTAGAAGCCCAAATGGAAATCCTGTTTCAACTAGCAGCGGAGGAAGGCTGTGCTCTCCTCGCCGACTGGCCGTTACGGCCATTGGAATGGTGATTGAGCGTTGGGTTGCAATCTCTGATATGAAGCGAGGGCGACCTTGCCACCGAAGTCCATCGTCGCGATGGATACCATTGGCGGAGGAGTGCTCGCCAATAGGTCCAACTGCAATGTCGAAGGTCGACCAACGTCCTTGGTGGCGAAACGTGATGGGAAAAGCTGTAGTTTGTCCCGCGATAATTGGGGCAGATACTCCGGGACTCAGCTCTAGTCGTGGTCGGAAAAGCCATTGAGCCATCCAGCCCCCGACCAGCATTGTGAGTGTCGCCGCCGTGATGCCCATCCAGGGGTATCCCCAGATAACGTTGAGCGTCATGACAAACGCAAGCACCAGAGCTACGGATGAGGCGGTCGCCATCTTTCGGACGGCCAAAATCAGATCAATGGGCCACGTTATGAGGTGATACCAGCGAAACTGTGATCGCGTCGAATGGTTGGCGATCGGCGGTTCGTTTTTCATCAAAGCACTTGCCATCGCCTCAATCCTCAAACCGGAACGTCGACCGAACCGATCCACTCCCTCGCCAGGAGGTCTTCGGGAGTTCCTCGATGGGAGGGCGACAGTGTAAGCCGATGTCCCACGCAATCAGAGAACACAGATTGAATGTCGTCGGGAAGAACAAAATCACGATCGCGGAACATGGCAATGGCCCGAGCGGACCGTAGGATCAGCTTGGCACCCCTCGGGCTGCAGCCGATTTGCACACGAGCGTCCTCGCGAGTGCAGCGAACCAGCTCGGCGATGTAGCGGGCGACCTTTTCCGAAACCTGCACCTTATCAACCATGCTCTGTAGCTTGACGAGATCATCTCGGTGCATGATTGGTTGTAAGACCATATCATTGGTCGCATCAAGTGGCGCTTCGTCGTCCAAAAGCATCGCCACTTCGCTTTCGGTATCCGGATACTCGAGCGAGAGCTTAAAAAGAAAGCGATCTAACTGTGATTCAGGAAGTGGAAAAGTGCCTTCAAATCCAATGGGGTTTTGAGTGGCAATGACAATGAATGGCCTTTCCAAACGGTGGACGGTACCATCGATGGTCACTTGCATTTCCGCCATCGCCTCGAGCAACGCGCTTTGGGTGCGTGGCGACGCCCGGTTGACTTCGTCGGCAATCAACAGGTCACAGAATATCGGGCCCGGGCGAAACTCGAACTCACCCGAATGAGCGTGGAATACGGAACCGCCAAGGATGTCCGCAGGCAGTAGATCAGGCGTGCATTGAACCCGAGAGAAACGCAGCTCGATCAGAGATGCGATCGCTTTGGCCAAGGTCGTCTTGCCGACACCGGGAACGTCCTCCAAAAGCACACTGCCGCCCGCTAGCATCGCGACCAACAATCTCTCGATGACGGACTCTTTGCCACGAACAATGGTGGTAAGTCTTTGCTGAACTTCACGGAGTTTGTTCAGCTGCTCTTGCCAATCCTTGGTGTGGCTTTCGCTTTGCTTTGCCGACGAGCCCTCTAGAGGGATCGAAGTGGATTCTGTTGCTTCGCTAAACAAGGCCAGTCCCAGGCACGGTGGAGAGAAGGGTAGAAGAGGCGAGGTGGAAATGATCCCATTTCGATAGCAACGCAATTTGAACGTACTCTCCCAGTGGGACAGTGCGGTTCATTTGCGAAAACCTGTACAACGCGTCCGCATTGTAGCGGACATGTCATCCTTCAGCTGTGGAGCGGCGCACGGCAAGCGGCATGAAAACAACGCTTTGGAGGATTTCACGAAATCTTCAGAGTCTTGCCATGGCGGAGAGGACGGCGAAGCAGCCAGATAACAGCATGTTGCGTCACTACCGACACTGAGACGCCAACGGGAGGGTAGCCTGGCGCTCAAAAATTCGTTCAATGACTGCCAGCGACGCCGGGTTTAGGTTTCGAGTCATGTCTCTTTGTTTTTTCTCAGTTGCTGTAAACGATGTTTCAACTCTGACTCAAAGCCACGGTCCACGGGTTCGTAGTAAACTGAATCGACACCGTAGTGCTGATTGCCAACGCCGTCTGCCGACTCATGCGAGTATTGGTAGCCCACGCCGTGGCCCATCGATTTGGCACCGCTGTAGTGCGAATCTCTTAAGTGTTTCGGCACGGCGATGATTTTCTTGTCTCGGACATCTTTCATCGCCTTTCCGATGGCCACCGTTGCCGCGTTGCTCTTTGGTGCCGTGGCAAGATAGGCGACGGTTTGTGAGAGCGTGAGTTGCGCTTCGGGCATTCCGACAAACTCGCAAGCCTGCATGCAAGACGTCGCGATCGAGAGTGCACGGGGATCAGCATTCCCGACGTCCTCGCTGGCTAGGATGACCAAGCGTCGGCATAGGAACCGCAGGTCTTCACCGCCGGATAGGGCTCTGGCAAGCCAATAGATGGCAGCGTCCACATCACTGCCTCGAATTGACTTGATCATGGCACTGGCTAAGTCGTAATGGTCGTCTCCCGTTCCATCGAAACCTGCCAGTCGTCCACCCAGGCTTTCAACAGCATCTTCGCGAGTAACTTTCGAAGAGGAGCTTGCCACGGCAATCTCGAGTGCCGTGAGCGCGCGTCTGGCATCGCCTTCAGCTGCATCGGCTAGATACTTGATTGCGTCTTCGTCAACATCGATGCCACCGGTTTGCAGTCCTTCTTGGCTAGTCAAAGCTCGGTGGAGTAGTTCAGCGATGTTTTCCGATGAGAGTTCTTCAAGTAAGAACAGCTGGCTTCTTGAAAGTAGCGCGGCATTGACCGCGAAGTGTGGATTTGAGGTGGTCGCACCAATGAGTGTGACGACACCGGACTCGACGTCAGGAAGCAATGCGTCTTGCTGGGACTTGCTAAACCGATGAATCTCATCGACAAACAAGATCGGTCTTGGGTTGCCAGTGGCGACCAAGTCTTCGGCCCAGCGGATCACCTCGCGAATGTCTTTAACACCTGCTGAAACGGCGGAGAGCACTTTGATCTGTCCGCCAGTTTCAATGGCGATCAAGCCTGCCAGTGTCGTTTTACCTGTGCCGGGCGGGCCCGAAAGGATCAGGCTGCCCGCGATGCCGCCGTGGCCCTTTCCCGCCGCGATCATGCGTCGAAGTAATTTGCCATCACCGAGGAGATGTTGTTGGCCCACATACTCGTCTAGCGTCTGAGGTCGCATCCGAGCTGCTAGAGGCATGGCTGCTCTCCTGTGATCCCGTTCGATGTCGTCGAACAGCGAGTCGCCGCTCAAACGATCATTTCTCCACGAACGAGATCTTCGAAGGTCTCCCGCTTTCTGATTAGCTTTGCTTCATTGTCCTCGATCAGCACTTCGGCGGCGCGGTACTTGCTGTTGTAGTTGCTCGCCATCACAAAGCCGTAGGCTCCCGCGTTTTCGATTATCAGGAAATCTCCGGTGCGTACGGCTGGTAAAGGACGGGACTCGACAAATCCACCCTCGCGTTGCGTAAAGATGTCACCCGATTCGCATAGTGGACCACCCACAATCGTGTCGACGTGTTCTCGAATGGATGCATCGGCCCCGCCGGCCCCCGCGACTGAAATGGGGTGATGGGCGCCATACATGACGGGTCTGGCAAGGTCGTTGAAGCCGGCATCAACCAATGCAAAGAGGTTTTCGCCCATCTTTTTTACCGCCCGAACTTCTGCGATCAGGTTTCCACTCTCCGCGGTCAGGAAACGTCCTGGCTCAATCTCCAGGGTTAACGGATGACCAAATTCTTCGGCGAGTCGACTGCGGGTGCCATCCCAGAGAGCGAAGTACTTTTCTAAGTCAACGAAAGACTCGTTCTCCTGGTAGGGAATGGGCAGGCCTCCGCCCGCGCTGATGGTGCGAAGTGTGCGACCGACTTTCTTGGCGGCATTTTCCATTGCCTCACAGACCTGTCCCAGGTGCTCCAGGTCAGTGCCGCTTCCGATGTGCATGTGAAGACCCGTTACTGTGACACCGTGCTGGTCGGCCCTCAGCAAGCATTCGTCGATCTGCTCAAACCAGATTCCGTGCTTACTCTGTTGTCCACCCGTGTTGGTCTTTTGCGAGTGCCCGTGTCCGAAGCCAGGATTGATTCGAAGCGTGACATCGCTACCGGGTCGGCGTTCGCCCAAGTGGCTAATCATGTCCGGCGAACCGCAGTTCACATGCAGTCCGTGTTTGATCACCAGGTCAAGTGCGTCGTGGTCAAAGATGTCGGCCGTGTAGACAATTTCATGAGATCCGGGCGCCGTGCTGTATCCCGCCGCGATCGCACGCTCGATCTCACCGGCGCTAACCGCGTCGACGACGACTCCCTTCTTGCGTACACGATCCAAGATACAGAGGTTCCCGCATGCCTTTTGGGCGTACCGGATGACATCGAACGCCTTCAAGTCCTCGATGCGTGCATAGATTGAATCGGTCGTGTAGGCGTAGAGCGGAGTTCCAAAGCGTTTCGCCAGCTCGCTAACCGATTGCCCGCCGATCTCGTTTCGTGCGGTTGGAAAGGTGGGTGTGGGAGTTAGCGTGCTGGCCATGGCTTGGGCGATTCAGTGATGGATTGCGATCTTTCGTGAATGACGTCATCTATCATCGATGGTTCGTCAACGGGCTCAACCCCAGCTGAGGTTTTCGGCAAGCGAAAGGTTCGAGCTGACGCATCGCTTTGGGTTATCAGGCAAGCTCCCTCGCAGGGCATTGGTGTCCTCACGAGATGATGGGCCCTCACTGATAGGTGAATCAAGTCTTCGGGCGGTCACCCCCCCCCAAGAAAAGGTGGCGAAGTTCCGGGTGGTTCGTCAGGGCCGAAGCCTAAGGGGTAGCGTAACTCGCCAGCGGCCTGTCGATTGAATGACATCCGTGAAATCAGTGATCAGCCGCGGTGCGATGGCACCCGGTTGCGGTTCAGAACCGGACGCTATGGCGTTGCGACTTATTAAATCGACAGGCCATTGGCGGCTTCCGCTGCACCCGAATCCTAGAATTAAAGTTTGGCAAATCGCTTGGGATAATCGCCTATTGAGTGCTCTTGCCTTTGGCCTGGCTTTGCGGGCCCGGCTTTCGGCCGCGTCGGCGGCCGATTTGTACTGGCGTGTACC
>JBCCKZ010000094.1:0-12191 GCA_039027135.1 Planctomycetota bacterium | reverse complement strand
GCTTAGTCTTGGCGTTGGAAAGTGACGCTTAGAACGCGATCTCGACGGACCGATCATGGTTCGCCTATCGCAAATATTGCAAGGTTTTCGGGCGAAACAAAGCCCAAAGTTGATGCTATTGCGTCTCCTTGGGCACAGTTTTCTCAGGCATTTTGATTCTCGAGGCCATCCGATTGTGCAAAGACCCCGATTGCAATGAGGCTCACCAACACGCGATTGGTTCGCCCCGCGCGATGAAATGCTCATCGTCAGACACGATCCGCATGCAAAAAGCCCGCGAATTCGTCGTAGCGACCAACGGAGAGCCTACGCCAAATACCTATCAGCCGATTGGATGCTAGCCCGCGGTTCTCGCCAAAATCGGACGCTCACGCGTTTCGGCTGAGATTCTCGGAAAGCTCTTAGACTTCGGTGTGCGAAGCTTCAAAACAATTATGGATGAACAACACACCAATCCCGAAAACCACCGCCGAAACGATCAGTGCAGAGCTTACGGGGCCTACGACCGAGAACGAAAGTCGAATCAAAATCGTCGAAATAATGAAGCCAGAATTTCGTATCACCTTGTGAAATTCATCGGTGTGGAAGAACGAAACCAGCAATAGCAACACATCGACGATGATCAGGATGGTAAAGAAGCTATCAAAGAAGATGTTGTTGATGTTTTTGAATTTGAATTCGTTACCCGGATCAGTCGAATTGAGACTGTCAGTTGAAATGAGACTGATGCTCCATGCTAAAAGCGAGTAGATCGCCAAAATGATCACAACGGGAACCAGTAGCGTCGCCATCGACTCTTTGAATCGGATGAACCGTCGCATGGCATCGTCCTTGGGTGGCGGCGAATCCAATCCCGCCCTTTCAGGCTTCAATCGGTAGAACACATAAATCAAAAAATAGAGTGCGATTGAAGTCACGATGTCTGCAGTGAAAATCAGATCATCTTTATTCTCAAACCAATTCGATGAAAGCTCGATGTTGGCAAGATCCTTAAAGATTCTCCGGATCACAATCAACGTGATGATCTCATATTGCTTTCCAATGTAAGTCGTAATGGAACGTGGCAAATAGAAGACCAGCAGATAAACCTCATAGACGAGGATGAACGAAAATGGTGTGTAGATCGCCGCGATCGGATCGGTCAGCAAAGGATCTTGTTGATTGAGCTGGACGATGCCGAGATCAACGATGCCGATCAACCCCAAGTGCGTGATGAACGCAACCAACGCGATGCGCAGCGTCCAACGATCGGCCTTCAAGCGGGCTGACGGTGATAGCAGGCAGCGGTTGAGAAGCAAGAGGGTCTTGCGAAACACCATGTGGGGGGTGACTCTTCCGAACAATAAAGCCGAGAGTTAACTGAACTCGAAAATTCGCACCGAGCGGCAGAACACCTTAAGGAGGAATCAATCAAGCATGGGCCTAAGAGCTGCACTCGATCTCGTTCTCGCCAGCGCTGAACCTCTACAAAGGGTCGAAGAATACGCATGGCAATCGTTGGTTGCTGCTAGCCGATCATCGCGTCACCCATGGAGTTGGGGTGTATTCTCAACCATCGATATTTGCGAGAAAGCCATCCGACCAAGGTCTCGAACGGTGATCCTTCGATCGGTTGACCCCACCAATCACTCCATCGATCTGCATACGGATTCGCGATCCGCCAAAGTCAATCAGCTCCAACACCATCATGCCTCCTGGCTGTTCTACGCTGAAAAACAGCGAATTCAATTGCGAGTCGACGGCAAGGCATCATTGATTGATGGGCAAGAAGCCGAATATGCATGGCAAAACACTTCGCTCGCTAGCCGATCAAGCTATCTAGCCACAAATGCACCTGGCACGCCACAAAGCGGAAGCCAACCTCCCAACACGTCCGATCGTTTCACGAACCAAGACGCGTCCGAACGAGGTCGAGAGTTCTTTCGTGTTATCCGTACGAACGTTGAAAGCCTTGAAGTCTTGTATCTTCGAAGACAGGATCACGTCCGCTTTAAGATCGATTACTCAGGCTCCACCAACAACGCCGACGTGAATTGGCTGGAACCGTAAGTCAAACCAAGAGCTGAGGATTCAAATCATCCAGTCGGCCGCACCCAAGTTGACGCATGGTGTGCTCTAATTCCGCCCTCATGATTTCGAGCGCCTTGGTCACTCCCGCTTGACCAGCGACTCCCAGACCATAGGCGTAGGCGCGCCCAAGCAGCACCGCCTTGGCTCCGGTCGCCAATGCGATCGCAACGTCGCCTCCCGATCGAATCCCGCCGTCGACAAGTAGCTCAATATCTCGATCTTTGACCCGGGGCGCGACTTGACGCAGCATCTCCAACGTTGATGGCACACGGTCGAGCTGTCGTCCGCCGTGGTTGGAGACGACAACTGCCGCTGCTCCCACGTCAGCCGCACGTACCGCATCATCAGCACAACACACTCCTTTGATGATGATCGGTCCCTGCCAAGCATCACGTATCCACTCAATATCTTCCCAAGTGACCGCTGACTTTTGTAACTGTCGGCCAATGTCTGCGTACGGCATTGAACTTCCATCATCGAGCGTGATGTTTGGAAAGTCCATCAGTCCGCCATCGTAAAAGTGACTCGTCAGCCACGATAAATGCGTCATCATCTGCGGTGCGAACTTCATCTTTTGAAAGATGTTGCCGTTGATCGCTTGGACCGATCCGTTTCGCATATCACGGTAACGCAAACCGGCCACGGGTGTATCGATCGTCAGCACGAGAGCGGAAAACCCAGCGTTCTTTGCCCGTTCGATTCCCTTTAATGCGACGTCACGTCCGCCAACCAAGTAGAGTTGAAACCAACAATCATGAACCGAAGCCGCTTTGACTTCTTCCATCCGAGTGCCGGTCAGCGTCGAAAGGCAAGCAATCGTGCCCGCTTCCCCCGCGGCCTTGGCCGCGAGCGATTCACCTTCCGGCCACAAAGTGCGAAGACTTCCAATGGGACCGACTATGATCGGCATACTCAAGTCGGTGCCGGCAATCGTCACCTTCATATCGACGTCGTCATGGCTGATTCCATATCGAGGTGCAAAGCGAGTCTCTTGGAAAGCGCCGGTGTTCTCTTTGAGAGTTCGTTCGTCGCTTGCACCGCCGATGAAGTAGTCTCCAACTACAGGCGGAATCCTCTTGTAGAACAATCGCTCTAAGTCGCTGATGGTGAAGCAATGATCAAGCTTCGCCGGCCAACGGCGGCAGGTGAGCCCATGAGCGGGACGTAAAAGTTTGCTAAGCAAGGCCTCATTCGACATAGAAGATTCAGCCGCGTTATTTCGCGCGGAGCTAGTGATGGATGCAGTCATTCAACTTTTTGTTGCGGATCGTGACAGGCGTTGATGATACTTGCTATTCCATACTTTCAAGCAGCTTTGTCACAGCCGGGCTAGGCTTCAACTTCGCCGCGATCTCATTGGCCGTCTCTTTGGCAAGGTCCGAGACCGAGTCAACTTTGGAAAGTTCAACGGCAACCTTAAGATTGTGGTGCGTTGGATACCTCTTCGTCGCATCAAGAACAAGCTCAAGCTCGGCAGCGCGATCGGCGAGTTCGACGGCCGTATCAATCATCTGATGACGTTGCTGTTGCTTCATAACGAATTGCCGGACCAATCGCAAATATCCACGCACAGCGCGGATTCGATAGGGATGACCATCAATCCTGCCAATCTCGGCTAGAACCGGCCCTGCGTCGGTGCTCATCCATCCGCCGAGCACCCGAGTCGATGCATCTTGAATAGGTGTCGATCCGCCTTTGGCTAGATCCCCAAGTAGCCCAAGAGCTTCAGCTCCCCCCATGGCGGCTAGCGTTTCAACCAAAACGACTTGAGTCTCGAGATCTGACTTATCGATGGCTGAGCGTAGCTGCCCGACACAAGCTTTCTGATCCGGCATTCGAGCACATGCGGTTCCCAACGACTTGAGTGCAACGGAAGTCAACGGATCCGAGTTATCACCGGTCGCCCGCTCAATCAAAAAGGGAATGTCGTCGATCTCAACCACATTACCCATCGCTTCCATTGCAAGTTCACGAACCACCCCATCGCCATCGCGAATCGTTTCTTTCAGGAAATCGGCGCCGTCGAGGAAACGTGTGCCGATCAGTTGCACGAGAATTTGTTGCTTCACGCCCTCGGACTTCTTGACGACATCAAGTATCTGATTGTCCAACGCTTCGTCTTGTATTTTTGACAGGGCCTTCAAAGCAGCTTCGGAGACAATCGAATCCGACGCCACGGCGACACTCAGCAATCCTACCAGTTGGTCGCCCCCACCGACCTCAGGTAATACATCCAAAGCGGCGACTTTCAGTGCTTCTGAACTCGATGCGTCCCCAAGGATCGACATGATCTCGGAGACTAACGCCGCTTCACCACGACCGCCCAACGCGCGAATGAACATGGGCTGAAGTCTCTGCGGAACCTGCCCCCGCGACGCAATCAAACGATCGATGACGCCATCGCCTTCAAGTTGCCTCGCAGTCATGAACGCAACTTCTCGAATGCGTCGATCATCGGCCGAAAGCGTTTCGACCATCAGTTCAACACCGTCGATTCCTCGAGCGAGGATAGCCCCTCGAGTCGCTTCAACAATTAGCGGACGAGGAACCGTATCCAAGCTACGAATCTTGTCATAGAGATCGGTTGCTGGCCCCGTACTGCCTTCGGCCATCGCAACTTCCGCGATACGAATCAATCCTTCGGCTGCCAATGAAGCTTTGGCCTTATCGTTTGCCTCAAGATTCCCAAGTAGGGCGTCGCGAGCGGTGTCGCCACCGATCTTACCGAGTGCCAATGACGCGGCCTCAACGACCTGAGTGTCGTCCGACGAAAGATAGTCGGCAACCGTTGTAACGGTGCCAGACGAACGCCGAACACCAAGAGAATTGAGAACACCAACCAACGGCAGGCCATCGAGCTTACTTGAGGCTGCGGCAAGAGCTTCAACCGCAGCGTCGTCCTGTATCGCCTCGAGGGTGATGCGTGCCCAAGAGGTCAATTCAGGATCAAGCAGCAATGGTGCGACAGCTCCGATACATTCAGAAGAACCATGAACCGCAAGCTTTTTGCAAGCGATCGCCTTTTCACTCTTTGGCGAGTCATCCGCCTCGAGTATCGCAATCAAGTCCGCTTCTGACTCGACTTCCGCCGCAAAACCAGAATGCGTGTTGACCAACAACGCCAAAATCGACGTCAACAGAAAAAAACGGCAAGCGTTAAACATGAATCGTTGTTAGTTGAAGAAAGAGGTTGTGTGAAACGGGACTTAAGATCGGCTTCAGCCCAATCGAGTCGGTGCCGTTTTAGGTTCAATCGATGCGAGAAGCTCAATCTGTAATCCAGTTGAATTGATCGGAGAGCTCCATCGCTGTTGAAAGAGCAAGCGACTCGGCTTCACGTCGACGCCTACTCGTCTCGAGGACCGCAGGGCCCTCTGGATCAGATTTGCCAAGGCTCGCGAAAGGCTTCATTTCGCAATCGATTCGCTTCATCGTCGTTGATGAACTCATAGGTATCAGGATCAAGACTGACATCCCGATTCAGGTACAAAGCAACGTTCGCTGCGTGGCAAGTGATGTGAGCGTAACAAGCTGCTTCGGCACCGGCTCTGGGCACCGAGCGAGTCTTCACGCAATCAAGGAAATCTCGGACGTGGAAGGTTGCTGGATAACCTCCTATCTCTTCGACTTTACGGCCGGCGAGCAACTCAGGTGAGCTCAAGGCCAGCTTACCGCTGTCACCCGTTTCAACCCATCCTTCGGTTCCTTCGAAACGGACCGGACAAGAACCAAGCGGCAACCAACCATCGTCTCGCAAAACAAGTTTGACCCCATTTGGATACTCGGCTTCGATACGATTGTTTTCAGGTGCCTTGTAAGAGATCGCGGGAACGGAGTCCGCGTCGGCTGCCCACTGGCAAAGGTCGACACAGTGCGATCCCCATTCAAGGACTCCACCTCCGGTCAAACCTCCGCCCTTCTCGAAATTGAAACCGTCAAGAAGCTTTTCGTTGTAGGGACGATAGGCCGCTGGACCGAGATACATGTTCCAATCAACCTTCTCGATCGGCGGCGCGTCCTCCGGCGGCATCCATCCACTCATGTCCGCCTTCATGCCTCGCGGCTGGGCGTGAACCGTTTGAAGCTTTCCGAGGCGTCCCTCGCGTGCCAGCATGCATGCGAATTCAAAGTGAGGAAGATTGCGTCGCTGTGTCCCGGCCTGGAAAACAACACCACTACGGTTCATGGTTTCCGCAAGTTGCAACGACTGAACGATGTTCTTCGTGCAAGGCTTTTCGCAGTAAATGTCCTTGCCCGCCCGAGCCGCATAAGTTGCCGCCGTGGCATGCCAGTTTGGTCCCGTCGCGATCAATACGGAATCGATGTCGTCTCGAGCCAGCAACTCTCGGAAATCGCGATGGGTGTCGCAGTCGGAATTGCCATGATGCTGGTCAGCACGTTCTTTGATGGCATTTCGCTGCTTTTCTTTGATGTCGCATATGGCAATGAACTGAACATCGGGCTGTTCAAGGAAACACCCCAAGTCGTACGTTCCGCGTCGACCTATACCAATCCCACCAACGGTGATTCGATCGCTTGGGGGGACTGATTTCCCAAGCCCCAACGTTTCAGCCGAAACGAAGCTGGGAACCGCAACCGTTGATGCCGCGGCCAAAGACGCTGATGAGAGGAACCGCCGGCGACTGGAGGTCCAGGTGACGGGCTTCTGTTTACGAAGTTCAGACATTTCACCATTTCGATACTTAGAAAAGTTTATCGTTGAAATGTAAGTTTAGAAAAAAACCTAGCCTCTGTGTTGCATCTTCACACGAAAACCAAGTTCGTTTCAAAACTTTGCGCGCTCTAAATGTCTTATGCTGCTGCGTCAGATTGAAACGACACCAAACTCCGCTCGTCTTGGCTCTCAAACCTTACCGCAGCTCGAGCCCGCATCGCTGATTCCAATCCTCATCCCGAATCTCAATCTTCATCTCCCTCCATTGTCTTCAACTTAGATACCTGTTTGAAATCACCGTACCTCGGGGCATTGGTATCTACAAAAGTCGACTGATTCGAGTGAGCCATGCCCCGCATGTGAGCGAAGCGAATGGAGGGGCCGGGTAAAGGCCAGTACTCATGTCTGAATCAAGACAAATGCCATCCAGATCTCCGGCCGAGTAACTTGCCCGGCGTCTCCACCGCATCCGGCTCACGAAGCCAGTGAATCCCAATGCATAACTTGTGTAGACAACGAGTCCCCCCAGGGAGGTTAAATCAAGCTTTCAAACATTTTCGCGCGCACAAACGCTACTCACGACTTCGACCCCAGCTTCTTCCTTCCCACTTTCGGCCCTTCTCGTCAGGTCGATTGGTTTCTGGCCGGCTCGCTTCTTCCTGATCCTCTCGCTTCTCCTCAGGCTCCATTTCGGGCTCCGCCTCGCTACGAAGCAAAGTCTCCTCATCGGGCCGAATGTTGAGCGACCAACGATGCAGCATTCCAAATCGATCGCTGCGACTACCTCGAACGGTCAACTGCCAAACACCCTCGGCTGACTTGCCGTTAAATGACCAAAGCCCAGGTTGCCGCCGATCAACAGGCTCGGGGCGGAATCTTCCTTCAAACGGCGGTCGAGCTTTCGCAATAGGCGTCTCAGCCTGATCGTCGAAGATCGTGTTGTCAAAGTGATCGTCGCGACCGCCCACCCCAGTGAATAACTCAACTCGAGTACCATCAGGACTGGTGATATAGGCGTCCAGATGAGACGTGTGCGTGTGCGTGATAGCAATCTGAACATTGAGATCCGCGATAGCAAAGCTATCTTCAATCTCGATTTCTGAAACGATTGTCTTCTTCGGCGGTAACATTTCAGCATTGGTATTTTCATACACCCCACCGGTCATGGCCGAAGAGGAAATCACTTCCATCGCCGTTAGCAATCCATCGTTGTTGGTATCCAGGGAAACGAACTCTTCGACTCTCGCATCCGAGAATTCTTCATCGAATTCTCTCAGGTCGACTTGGCCGTCTCGATTTTCATCGCGTTCGTAAAACCATCCCGGCAAGCCTTCCATCACGCCCGCGGATTGATCCTGTAAGTCTTTGAAGTGGGTAAACAGCTCGTCACGTGAAATCTCACCGTCGCCATCGATGTCGATACTCCCCGCCGGGATGCCAATGTTGGCACTCTCTTCAGGTTCCAAACGGCCATTATCATTCTTGTCGAAACGTCCCATAACGGCCGCGGCTAACCAGAATCGATCTCCACCGCTCCGCCACCACTCTGAACGTTTACGTCGCTCAGCGTCTCGTCGTTCATCCTCCGTCATCGAAGGTACGATTCCATTGCCAATGCGTCTCGCCCTTTGGATCAACTCATCCTTATCACTATCTAGCATCCGCCTTCGCGCGTAACGCTGGGTCAACTCCAGCCTGCTAAGTCGATCATCTTTATCAAGATCCATTGCAAACGGATCACGATGACGCCACGGCACACGTCTTGATTCACTACGATCCAAATAATTATCGTCATTGCGATCGTACCTGCGGAGCACTCCCTCGGCCTCTTCAAGATCATCGATCGTGTAGCGGTATTTGACTTCTGGAAGGCCGAACTCGGGCACCATCACTTGGTCGTCATCGGGACGGAATCCCTTCAAGGCCCTTTCCGTATCGATGCGGATACGCTCGTCCGCCACGCCGTTTTGAATCGCGTGATAAATTCTCGCCGCTTCTTGAAGGCGATCAATCCGATTTTCTCGATCCAGCGATATCCGCTGAGATTTTGCGATTCGCTCCAGATAAGGCCTAGCTAGCGGAGTGATTTCATCGGGTTGAATCCGCCCGTCTTGATCTCGATCGAGCAAGTCCAGCGACTCTCGCAAGCCCGCTTGAGCAAAGACGGATTGAGTCATGATGGACAATGCAATAACCGCAAGGCACACCCAGCGGAGGTTAGTCAACCGACTTAATCTGCAAGCAAACATACTCTCTGGCTTTCTAACGCTATCGATCTCGATCCCGGTCTCGACTGCCCGACCCGCTGGACGATCTTTTGCGATCGCTACGACCACTCGATTGCCCAAGGAATAACTGCTCTAGCGCCGTTTCCAAAACCTCACTCGTCCCAGGCGTGAACACCCGAATGACTGTCTCTCCGCGTTGATCAATCTTCATCGCCAGTTTCTCGACCTCTTCGAAAAGCTGATCAGGCGCAGTCACGATGAGCGAATTGCTCGGCTCGTGAACCGAGAGTGTCATCTTTGGCTCCAAATCGATTGCTTGCTTGGAAGCACTCTTGGGCTCTGACTTACCCCGGCCTTTTTCATCATCTTCATCGCCACGACCTCGGAATCGACGCTCATACTCCTCTCGCGAGGCGGAAGAAAAGCTGCTTTGGCCCTCATTGCGGCCGCCTTTGGCCGATTCAACCACACGTCCCGCGTAAGCCGCGCGAATCGCTTCCTCAACCTCGCTCGCCTTCGTGTTGACCAGTTCGATCACATGACTTCGACCGTAGGTCTCGACCTGTGTGAGACCCGAGTCCTTTTCGATGATCTGCAGATAGCTTTCGATGCGAGCAACCTCGTCCGAAGTCCCTTGAACGATCAACCGGTTCAACCGCGAGTCAGCCACGACCGTTGCCGTCCCAGCGTTCAACGTAATCGTGCCGTCACGGTTGGTAATCAAACTGCCAATGACCGATCCAGGTATCGAAACGGAAGCATTCACAAGCGACCCCGCCGGACCGGTAATGGTGTCACCACCATTGAGCAATTCAGCGAGCATTCGAATTGCGTCGACCGGTCGGGTGTACTTCAAGTAATAGACGACCGGTTCGCTAACCGTTTCTGGGCTCGTTGTTGAAAGAGAAATCAAATGGCTTTCAAAGCGGTTTAACGCGCGGACGTCATCTGATTGGATGACCAACCCTGATTCAGTCAGCCGACATTCAATGGGAGCCTCTGAAATATCCAAACTGGGGCTGTCAAGCAGCTTCTTGCGATCTCGCACTGCCACCAACTTGGTCGCACGCGCATTCGAAATGGTCTTGAAAGAGGGACTCGAAAGGTCCGAAGCAAAATCGCTCTCAGATTCGATCCGTGTTCGCTGATTGCTCGAAGGTCCCTCGTCATGAAAGACTTTCTCAAGCGGTCCATTGCCATCGGCTCCCTGAATCACAACAACCGGATTGGGTTGGTTCCACGTCTTGGCCGCAAGTTGCAGCTTTCGAATGGCGGAGCCTCCGAAGAAACCTAGCACTCGAACAGCCGAGGAACCATCCACATCGAACTTGGGTGAATCAAGCCCATCGACAATACCTTTGATCTCTTCGATTTGGCGTGGAGTGCCGCGAACGAATAATCTGCGATTGTCCGGGTCAGCATCGATGGTTGGCGGCTCGATGGCGATTGAATCTTCGTCATCGCTTGTGTAGTTCGAAAGATCGAGCATCTGAGTAATCAAAGCGATCGCGACATAGGGATCAGTCGTCCGAAGCGGGATCACCTCAAACTCGGCTTCAGCGGCGCCAAGTTGACGAATCGTCTCGGCAATATCCTTCTGAATCGCTTCGGGCGCCAACGCAACGATGGTTCCCGCCACTTCATCTTTAGAAATCCGGACGTTCTTGCCCACCAGCAGGGTCTGTAAGACGTCGTAAGCCAGGTCGACATTACGCCCGGCGACCGTGTGAGTCTGCAGTTCCGATTGAGAATCGCCGTCGGCCAATGACTTTTCCGGAACGTCGATCTCTTGAACTAGCTTCTCGATTAACTTGACTTTGTCTTCGATCCCCGTCGCGAAGATGCTTCGGCCCTGAAGATCCGCTGATAGGCTTACATCAATCCCGATCATCTCACCAGTTGCCAAACCTAAGTGAGGCCGCGCAACGGCCAATACATCCTCCGCGTCAACATGACTGAGGTTGAAGCTCTTGACGATGGTACCGTTGTCGAGCTTTGACGGCTCAAATGAATCGAGAATCCGCTTGACTCCCAACAACTTTCGAGCCGTATCGGTGATGAGAAGTTGGTTTGTCTTTGTCAGCGGTACCGGATTGGTCATCAGTTGAAGCGACGACAATTCCTCAATGGCCTCTTCGGCATCCAATGATCCGAGAGGATAAAGGCATTTGACAACGTCATGTCCTTGCAGATTCTCGAGATCCTCGGGCCGCACCATGGGGGCGAGTGCGTCGAGCTGTTTCAAGCTGCGCGGGTCACTCATATTGATGACCGAGAGCAAGTCGCCGTTTCGGACCAAGGCGTGGCCCTGAGGCAACAGAAACAAATTGATACGGTCAATTGCCTCATTGAAGGTGAAAGAGCCTGGATCCGTGTAAGTAAAACTTCCCGGCGGGACGGAGTCGACGTGCAGTGCAAGCCCGGCTTCGTCAGCGATCCAGGTAATCACCTCTCGCCACGAGACACCGTTGAAACTGAAACGCACCTCCTCGATGGGGGATAGATCCGCTGAGGCGGTCACGTTTTCAGAGTCCTGCGAAAACGCCGTTTGTTCCGGCGAATGCAGGCACCAAAACAATGCAAATACGACAAGATTCAGGCGGAAAGCCTGTATGTCTCGCGAAACAGCAAACCAAAGTCTGCGGCGAATCATGCCATTCTCGCTAGCCAGATAAGGGGCAAAAACGTCCTATGGAAGGACATCTTTTGCTCTCCCGACCTGATGAGGGGAGGGGATTGGGGCGGGATCGTTGTGGGGAGGGATCTGATCCAGAGTTGGCGAACAATATTCACCCCCCGTCTCAGTACCTGACAATATAGTCAAATAAGCAACTCACTCCGAGTGCATAAACAGATTCGATCGCTACGCTGCGTAGCTTTCGGTAACGATCAAATCGATTAAGGGACACCGCAGATCGCCATCATTGCTGGGGATGGGCGGCAAACGATATCCGAAGCAGAATGCAGCGTCATGTACTCTGCTCTCAAGCCCATTCTGTTCCGAATTCCACCTGAGCAAGCTCATCACTGGACCCTTAAAAGTCTATCGATGACGCTCTCGATACCGGTTGCAAACGCTTTCTTTCGCAGTCGATTTCGCCTGGAACACCCAAAACTGAACCAAACTGTCTTTGGTTTGCCGTTGCCGAATCCCGTCGGACTCGCCGCCGGCTTTTACAAGGACGGGCCACACTATCAAGAGATGACGACACTCGGAT
>JBCCKZ010000093.1:0-12410 GCA_039027135.1 Planctomycetota bacterium | reverse complement strand
TTGGGGGGCCTACCCCCCCTAAACCGCGGCGAAGAAAGTTTGGGGCCCGTCGTGAACGGGGTTGACGTTTGGTTCGCTTAAAGCTCGCCGAACTTACCCCCGGCAACCATGTTTAGATGCCTTCGGCATCGGTCTCAAACGCTCCAACGTGTCACCACCCCTCGGCCGGGCACGTGATCCCAATCTTGATCTTCGTGCGGCTACCTCCCCAAAGGATAGGTAGCTTTGTTTACTCAGCCTTCAAACTCTTCAAATATCCCAACAGATCTTTGATCTCGTCGAGCGTGTACTGATTCATCAGAGCTTTCGGCATGAGTGATACGTCAGAAGTTTGATCGATCTCAATGTCGTCCTGACTGATGACGATCGGTTTGACGCCCGCCCCGGTTGCCAAAGTCAGTTCGTCATCCGTTTCCGAAAGGACCAGTCCGATATAGATGTCTTGATCGAAGGTCAGCACCTTCCGCGTCAAGTACTTATCTTCGATCTTCTCCGATGGATGCAGAATCGAACGCAACACTTCGGTGTCATCGTTCTTCATTCGTGCATAAATACCAGCCAAATTTGGACCGAGGTTTCCCCCGGTAGGCGTCGGTTGACTACCAACTTGGTGGCAACCCACGCAGGAGGCTTGCTGAAAAATCACGGCGCCGTTGGCGATTGTTTCAGCATCGATCTTTGACGGATCAGATGCCGTTAGCGGAAGCTCAGCCTTGAAATCCTCGATCTTCCAATCCGCTACGAACGACCGAGTCATCCCAATAGGGCTTGGTGGTTCAATGGGATTGGCCTTCCAAGCTTCCAAGTCGTCGACCACTACCATTACCCCATACATCCGGTACCAGTGTTGTGGATAGGTGCACACATAGGGGTAATTGCCCGGCTCGGTTGGGGCGGTGAATGTCAGTTTGGCTGTTTGATGAACGTCAACCATTGCTGTTGCCACAAGCACCGATTCGGAACTGGGAACATAGGGCAAACCGCTTTCGGCCTTGGGGCCAGCGGACAAACCTTCATTGGCGACAGCCTTCAACTCGCCCGGTTTGGTAATCACCAAGTTGTGCGGCATGAGGTCATCATTGGTCAGTTGAATTTGCACTGCACTGCCCGCTTCAACCGCGAAGTAGGGCACGTCATATCGCATCTCTTCTTCGACGGTGGTTAGTTTTACGACTTCCAACTTCAGCTGATCAAGAAGACCATCTACTTCCTTGGCACGTTCGCTCGATAATTTCCGTGCGATGTCTCGTGCAAGGCTGGCCAGTTTCCGGTAACCGCCACTGGATCGATCCTCAAGACGATAGGATGAGATAGTTTTGGTGACCGTCTTGAGTGTTCGATCGAGTTGCGAAGCTGGAACATCATCCAATGATCGTTCCAGCAGCGTCTTGGCGACTGACTCGCGAAGCTTTGAACTGTTGATCATGGGTGACAAAGTCTTCGTGACTTCATCACTTAGATTCGAGGTCCTTGCCAACGCTCCGATCGCACGAACTCTCAACTGAGGCGATGCTTTTCCGGTGACTAGCCCAAGAAGGTTTTCGGTCTGTTCATTGCGGCTGGACTGCTTGGGAAGTAGCCCCACCGCAGCGATGACATCATTTTGGCGGCTTTCGTCATTGGCTCTCTTCCAGACTTGGTCACCTCGCCCCAGCGCCATCAGCACTGCCGAAGCCGCTACACGAGCTTTGCCTGAGTTCTTGCGAAGTAGCCCCGTCCAGGTGCTTTCCAACTTGGTTAGCTGACTTGGCTCGACCGACAGGATGCGTTCGATCAGACGACGATCGGATTGCGAAAGATTCGCTGATGAACCCGCTTCCAGTCCCGCGATCATGACTTGCAGTGGGCTCAGTTTCTGTATTTCGGCGAGTTGATCGATCGCCTGATCCATGAGCTCGGGATCGACATCACTTCGTGAGATCAACTGACGAAGAACGAGCTTACGGTCCGATGGCGATAGTTCTTGGACCAGGTTAGTCAAGCGTTCGGTGGGCAGCCGATTGAGCTGGAACGCCAAGGCTTGCTCGCCAACGCCTAAGTTCACTGGGATGTCAAAACCTTCCCGCTCGGCGAGCTGATCAAACCTTCGGAAGGACTCATCAAGCGTGTACTGAAGGTGGGCGTCAATAGGATGGTCGAACAATCGAAGCGAGGTGGAAACGATGCTTCCGAGTGCATCGCTTGTCGTCGGATTCAACATCGTCAAAGTTCGGAGCGCTTCTAATCTGACTCGACCATGATCGTCGTCGATGGCTGCTTCGATGGAGTCGGGGATTGACTCCAAACGACTAACTCGCTGGCTAATCGTTCGCACAGCGGCAGATCGAACGCGGTGATCCGATGAAGCCAACAGTTGATCAAGAAGTTCGGGGGATTCCACGTGTCGAGCATGATGTAGCCAGTATGCTTCGAGTCGATCACGATCGGATTCGATACCCGCAGGACGTGTCTTGAGCCATGCCTTTGCCGCAAGAAGAACTTCGCTGTCATCTCGACCGGCAAGCTCACGACGAGCTCGGTAACGAACGCGGTCTTCATTGGAATCAAGCAAACCAACAAGCTCGGCGACCGAGAGCTCGGTCATGTCGATGATCGGTGAAAGTGGACGCGTGCGATGACGCAAACGCCAGATTCTTCCATGGGAATGATCTCGGCTTGGGTCTCGAAGGTTGTGTTGCAAGTGACCGATCAAAGCGTTGTGCCAGTCGACGATGTACAACGCACCATCCGGTCCGATCTGGACGTCAACGGGACGGAAGTTGCCATCACGACACAGCAGCAATGGATCGACCTCTTCTCCCTCAAATCCAACAGCCGTCTCGCGAATCTCGTGATTGAGTACCCCACGATCACCAATGACATTGGTCACGAGGAAGTTGCCCTGCATGGATTCAGGGAAGTGATTCGAAGAAACGAGAGCGCATCCCGAAAGAGGTCTGATGCGTTTCTTGTACAAACGCGGGTGGGAGTACTTAGGGTCTCCGCCACCCAACGAAGCTACGCGACGATGTTGAGAACCGCCGGGGTGTTTCATTGGCGCGTCGAGTCGTCCCGTGATGGGAGCGGACCAATAAGAGTATCCGGGAGATGCGTCTCCGATGAAGCTCTGGCCGTATCCATCAAAGACATGTCCCCACGGGTTGGCAAATGCGAAATTAGCAAAGACTTCAATTCGTTCGTCGACGGGGTCATAACCCCAGATGCCGGCCTCTTGTAAACGTAACGGGCCATGCGGTGATTCGACCTGAGAGAACTTGAAGGTGCCTTCCTGGAAGAACAGCCGTCCCGTTGGTCCCCATTCGAATGCGGCAATTCCATGGTGTGAGTCCGCCGTGTCGAACCCGAATAGCTTCCGTACGCTAGTGTCGCCGACATCGTCGCCGTCGGTGTCATCGATCCAGAGGATATCGGGTTGTTCGGCGACGATGGCTCCCCGTGCAGTCAACTCGAATCCCGTGGGTTGGTGCAACCCATCGGCGAAGACCTTGACGTTGTCTGTCGCACCATCGCCGTTTTGATCCTCAAGAATGAGGATCTTGTCGTTGAGCTGTGTCTTGGGCTTCCAGTGCGGATAGGAAGGCATCGTGGCGACCCACAAGCGTCCCTTGGAATCGAAATTCAATGCGACAGGGTTGGCCAAGTCAGGAAAATCTTCTTCCGAAGCGACCAACTCAATTTGGAAGTCCGGATGCACGTCAAAGTAATCAAGCTGCTCGCGAGCGGATCGATACTCAAGCGAGCCAAGCTTGCCTCGCTTGGCGTTCGGATCATCGGGAAGCCCGACGTTGGTGGTGGGATCTAGGAATGGAAGCGTCTTGGCATCGTCGACCGCTGGTGGTTCTTTCCCTGATGCCGCGATCCAGATGGATTGATCCCGAGCAGCGGTCATCTGATCCAAGATTTCCCGTTCTCTTTCCATCACATCTTCGTTGTTGAATCGGCCCGTTCCATCCTTGCCCGCCTGGCCACGTTTTCCGTAGATCGAGAATCCGTTGACGGCTCGATAACGATGCCACCAATGAAAGTTCTTATCGTCGACGAGTTCTTCGACGATTGGGTCGATCTCAGGCGCCGGTCTGTCGAATAGAGCCTCGAACAGAATCGGCGCGAACTTTCGGTAGCCCACCGCATTCAGATGGCTTCCGTTGAGGGTCAAAACCTCGTCGGTATTCTCAAAGAGCTCGAGTGTACCCTCGAAAACATCGGCGATTGGTGTCTCGGTTTCTTTTGCGACTTCGACCATCGCGTCGCGATAAGCCCGGATCTGCTCGTTGAGCTCAGGTGCATTGGGGAGTTCCTTTCGACCTGTGTCCTCAAACGCGATGGGTGAAACGAGGACAACTCGGGGCGAGCCCTTGCCATAGTTCTTGGCTTTGGTTTCCTTGATGAGCTTCGCGAGTCGTTCTTTGAACGAAGGGATGCCTCTGGCACCTTTGAAGGACTCGTTGAACCCGAAGAAATACATCACCACGGACGCTTCGGAGTGCTTCAGGTGCTTGTCCGGGGAGCCGAAGTTCTCGCTTCGATCGCGTTTGTCGATCTCGTCACCAGGAAACCCAAGGTTTCGCACGACCAATCGCTTCTCGGGAAACGCTTGATGGAGTATCGACTCAAAACCGTTATAGTGTTGAAGTCTCTCTCCCAAAGCGCCGCCCACAATGCAAATGTGGTCATCGGCTTCGAGAGTCAAACTGGATGTGGCCTGGTCGGACGTTTCCGTCTGACCTGCTAACACGAATCCAGAGGGGGCGAGAGAGAGAATGAGGGCGAGGGTGAGAAGTTGTTGTGGGCGGGGCAACATCTTCAAAGGGGCGAGGTGGGGTGGGATCAGCGAAAACGCAGAGCCCGATTTTAGCCCATAAAAGCCCTCTTGAGGCGTCGATTTCGCAAAATCGACACTTCACTCGTATCGGAAGTTGGACAGATTCCCGGCAATGGCTTTGCCCGTTATGCGTTGAAGTACTCCTGCACCTGAGGATCGCCAACAAGAATCGTCCGCCAATTCGAATCTTATCGATCGAACCGTAATACGTATTCCGGCGTCCATCCTGACTTCTACTGGTCTTGGTTTCACTACGCCCAATCCGCCGCGAAGTGGACCCCCGCGAATTGGCGGCACGAACCCCGACGGCTTGTCCCGAAGAGATGGCACGCTAGTAGCGGCCAACTAGAACCCAAAGTGGATTCGAGTGTGCGACCGATAGGGATGGTGCCGATAGATTGGCACCGGGTGAAAGGGAACGTAGTGATGCTCTTCGACGATGACCGGCGATGGCACGACGGGACGAGCAATGGTAGCCGGTGGACTTGTGACAGTGGGTCCACGCGTTCCTCGCTGCATGGCAGTCATCACCGCTTCGCTGACGCCCTGTTGATGCATGGCGATGATGTCCGAAACGTTGGGAACCGTGACCACGCCTCGAGCTTGGATCTGCCCCATGATCACGTTGTCGCTCAGTCCGCTGCGGGACATCTGGATGACATCATCGATCGAAACCGCTGATTGAACGATGCTGGCTTGCTGTTGAGTGGCTGCGTAGGTCTGGCGTTGACTCTGCAGTTCGGTTTCACGATCCGCAGCGTTGCCAAGCAAGCCTCCGGCAACGGCTCCTAAAACCCCACCGATGGCTGCACCTGCTCCAGCCTCGCCATTGTTGTCGCCGATAATTCCACCGGCGACTGCACCGGCGAGGCCTCCCAGAGTGGCTCCCCGTTGTTGACCGACACGAGCGTTCGGATAGACCGGTGCGGGGGTGTAGGGCGCAAAGCCTTGTGCCGACAAGGACGATATCATGCAGCCCAGAACCACACATACGAGCACCCCGTGTTTAGCGGAGAGGATTGACTTGTGCGAACGGTGGCAGTGGTTCATCGAGTGACCTTCAGAAAATAAGCTTCGCTATCCAACCCTCCTTTATCGACGGCCCCGGGTCTAACACAAGAACGAAATGCTGATCCTATTATCGCCTGCTAAATCGCTCGATTTTGAGCGTTCGTTACCAAAGGCCAAACCAACCCAGCCGCGTTTGCTCAAGGATTCTACAAAGCTGATCGATGATTTGAGATCTCTAAGCCCGAAAGAAATAGCTGGCCTGATGAAGGTCTCGGACAAACTGGCGACGCTGAATCATGAACGATTCTCAGATTGGGATGCACGACACAAATCCGATGCGAAGCCTGCGGGTTTCACGTTCGCGGGTGACGTTTATCGCGGCCTTCAATCCGACCAATGGACTGAAAAACAGGTCGAGTACGCTCAGTCACACCTGCGAATTCTATCGGGACTCTATGGTTTGCTTCGTCCGCTCGATCGGATTTACGCCTACCGGTTGGAGATGGGAACTAAGTTGAAGACCGATCGCGGCAAGGATCTGTACGAGTTCTGGCGTGACAAGATAGGTGATTTGGTTCGGAAAGACGCTCGCGAAAGTGGTGACAGGCTGATTCTGAACCTCGCAAGCAATGAATACTTCAAAGCGGCAAGCGGCGAACTTCCACCGGTCATCGCCCCTGCGTTCAAGGAAAGGAAAGATGGCGAGGTCAAGATGATTCCGCTGTTTGCCAAGGTGGCTCGAGGGACGATGGCCTCTTGGGTGATTCGCAAAAAGGTGAGAACGCTTGCGAAGCTGAAGCAATTTGACGAAGACGGCTATCGTTTCGAACCAGATGGTTCAACCGATGAAGTCCCGTTGTTTGTGCGTGGGTGACGAGACTCGAACTAGGACTCTAGCCCGAGATGAAGAGCCTATCCGAATACCTATCAGCTGATCGGGTGCTTGCCCGCGGTCCTCGTCGGAACCGGACGCTGGCGCGTTTCGGCTGAGGTTCTCGGATAGGCTCTATATCTATACCTGGGGTCGGCGGCACCGCTGTGACTTTGAGTTGAAGTTCGAGTTGAAGTTTGAGTTTGAGTTTTGTATCTCGAGATCTTGGCAGTCGACCACTGGCGAATAGAGAGTGTTTTTATCCAGCTGGCTCGTCATTCCTTGAATACAGGCGTTCAACATGACTGCATCTGCGAGAACCCGTATCAGTTTCATGTTTTGTTTGGCTTTGATCGGCCAAAGCCAGGCACGAGCAGCCTCGCCAGACTCCAAGCCGTTGGTCATTGAAACCAAAGTGCTTGATGTCAGCTCAGATAAGGTCGTCGGGCACCACCGGATTGTTTTTTCGGCTGATCGAATCGTTGATTTCAACATGCAGGACGACCAGCGTCCGGTCGTCTACGACCTCAAAGCCGGTGAGATTCGAGAAGTTTTCCCAGAGAACAGTGTTTCGATTCGTGAAGTTGTTTCCGCCATGGAATCGGTGGCTAAAACGGTAACGAATCCCAAGCATCGGGAGACTCTGGGGCTGGACGTGGAAGTCACGGTCAATTCGAGCGATGGCGTTTACGAAGCTTCCTTCGGCGGGGCAAGGTATGAGCTTCATACCGACGAGATTCAGGGTGGGCCAGCGACGGTGGCCTTGCCACTCTTTGTTCGCTTGGCTTCGGCTTTGAATTGGCACCAGCAGCGAGGATTGCCTCCCTTTGCCCGTCTTGCACTGTACGATCGAGTTTCGGCAGATGGAAGAATGGTCAACCGAACGAAACTGATCATCGAACATGGCAGCGAAACACAGCAGCTTCAGGGAACGACCGAGATTGTCCCGATAACGGCGGCTGATCGATCGCGAATCGAGAGCGTGGACGCGACGCTTTGACACCCGACAAGATTTATCGTCTGTTGGATGAGTGCACGGGGGAAACCATCTGGCCGGTTGATCATTGCCGACAGGCCGGCTTGCCAGAACCTTGGATCGCCGAACTAAGTGATGCCTTCGAGTCGAATCCTGCCATAGATCGCGATACGATCTATCTGAACGACTCACCCGTGAATCAGTTCCATGGCATTCGAGACGTCGATTTGGCAATGAAATTAGGCCAGAAATTGAATATTGATGTTGAAGCCCTACGCGCGGTTTCTCTCAGCCGTGAGGACCTAGTGCGGCGTATCAAAGAAGCGGTCGAAGAAGGCTAGTTCTCAAAAAGTCGGACTTTCCTCCCAAGCCATGTTGACAGCGTCGCGTTGGAGTTCCTATTCCCACGAATCGGTAATCCTCTAGGGGGGAACCGGACACGGTAGCGGCTAGGGATTTGCCGACGCCAACATTGAAACCACACCGCGAAGAAGGAGAGTCGCGTTGTCTTCTCGAGATTGTGCCCGCCGACTTGATCGGCTGATTCATTTGCCCCGGCTGGGCCTTGCGTTCATCATCATGAGTGCGTTTGGGCTTTCATCCGTTGATGGCCAGATGCCCATGCCGATTGAAAAGGCACTCGGCACGGCCGATGCGGCTGTATCGACTGGTGATTACGCCACCGCGGTACAGCAGTATCGTCTGATGCGTTCTTCGGGCGTTCCGGCCTCCCAGTTGACTAAGCTACGCGGTCAGCTGGTACAAATCGGCATCGACGCAGCATTGCTCGACATGCCGACTCGACCTTTGGCACCGCCGTCCAATGCTCAGTCGATCGATGCTCCGGCTATCACGGGGGGGATGATCGGTGATCTGGCTAGCCCGACACCGAAGCAGCAGGTTCTTCAGAATCTTGCCGTCGCGCGGGCTCAATTGGACGCAGGTCAAATTGAAATGGCACATCGATCGGTGATGCGGGCCCAAGCGTTAGGAGTCCCCGAGTCAGTCTTCAAGGATGGTGAGACGAGGGTTTACCAAGTCGCACTGGATGTACAGTCCGCCGCAAGGCGTGCCGGGTTGGTTCTAAGCCAAGCACCCGTAAACGGCATCAGCACCGTGGGTTTCAATGCACCCGCGACTAACAATTTACAGCCCTCCGCCGTTCAGCCGGCAATTGCGATGGCTGCTCCGGGAGCTTCGCCAGCGATTGGCAAGTCAGTGTTCAACAGCGTGGACACGCCAAACGCAAATGCCATTGCTCAGGTTCAAGCGGTTGAGTCGGCCGGGCAAGTAGGCGAACTGACCTCGAAGGCGCAGCAGGCCTTTGATGCGGGCATGGAGGCTTTGTCGCAAGGTGACTCAGCTACCGCACAAGAGAAATTCAAAGAGGCTTGGCCGGGTCGCGAATTGCTCTCACAGAGCGACCGAGCGAAGCTTCAAGATAAACTGACGCTCCTTAGGCCGACCCGTCTGGGTACGAAGTCGCCTTCGGATCGCGATGAGCCCTTGTCGGACATCGAGAAGGCTGACATGGAATCGCAAATGCAAACGCGACGCCTCAATCAACAGATCACTTCTGAGCTCGCAAAGATTGAGCAGGATAAAACCGAGGCGCCCTTGGATGCCCTGGATTCTCTGGAGCGACTGCGACGTCGTGTTGACCAAAGTCCTGCACCGGAGATGACAAAGCGATCGCTTGGCGTTCTAGTAGACCGTTCGATCAAAGAGCAAAAGGTCTACATTGAGAATAACCGTGCCGACATTGATTTGCAGATTCGCAATGACGCCATTCGGGCAGAGATGGCTCGTGAAGATGCTCAAGATTCGGCTATCGATGCCGAGGTGTCTTCGCTTGTCGACGAATTCAATGATTTGATGAGGCAGCGTCGATTCGCGGAGGCTGAAATTGTCGCTAAGCAGGTAGCTGATTTGCTGCCTAACGATCCCATTGCTGTGCAGATGACCAGCCGAAGTCGAATGGCCGTCCGGCTGGAAATCATTGAGGATATCAAAGCACGCCGCGAAGATCAGAATGTCCGTGAGTTCATGGAAATCGAAGAAGCGATGATCGCTGGTAGCACCAATGATCCCTATACAATGCCCGACGCTGACGAGTGGGCCAATATCAGTCGTATTCGGCTTCAGGATGCCAATTCGGATCGCTCGCTGAGCGATGGCGAAAAGCGGATTAAGATCCAACTTGGGACACCAATCAAAGTCAATTACCGGGGTGAGCCTCTTGGCGAAGTCATGCGGGATCTCTCGGCGATCACGGGCATTCCAATCGTGCTTGATGAGCGCGCATTGAATGACCTTCGAGTCACCAGCGAAACGCCGGTGACTCTTGAAGTGGCTTCGGAGATTCGGATGACCAGTGCCTTGAATCTCATGCTCGAGCAGCTCGATCTGGCTTACGTTATCGAGAACGACGTTTTGATGATCACGTCAAAGCAGGTTCGTGATAGCCGAGTCTATCCCGTGACCTATCGGGTGGCGAACCTCGTCACGCCGATCCCCAATTTTCCCGCTACTTATGACCTTGGTTTGGCCGGTGCACTACGCAACGCCTATCAAATGACCCGTCCATCCGCCGATGTGCAGCTCATGCCCGTTTCGCCGATGGGCCTGAATAATCGTGTCAGCAGCACGGATGCCGTCCGTCGAGTTGGTGAGCAAACGCTTGGTCAGTACGCGGGCATGGGTAGCGGTGCTGGGTTCAGCTCGACACCAACATTCGGTGGTCCCGGTGGTGGTCAGAACTTCGCTGACTTCGACTCGCTGATGCAGCTGATTGAAACGACGGTCAATCCAGAAACCTGGGAAGCTCTCGGTGGGCAAAGCACGATGGAGCCCTATCCGCAGAACCTCAGCTTGATCATTTCAACGACAAGCGAAACGCACGATCAAATTTCCGACTTGTTGGAATCACTTCGTCGACTGCAAAACTTGCAGATTGCAATTGAAGTTCGTTTCGTGACCCTTGCGGATACGTTTGCTGAGCAGATCGGCGTCGACTTTGACCTCGCCTTCGACGACAACACGCCCGGTCTTCCCGATGACGATGAAGGGCCCACGGTCACGGTTGGTTTGAATGGTGATGGTACCTTCACACCCGATCTGGATATCACGCTTGATAACTCGTTGCTAACGGGAGCTCCGGCATTCGGTGGTGCGGCTGTCGCAAGCCCGACAACTGTTGGCTTTGCAATCCTTAGCGATATCGAAGCGTTCTTTTTCCTGCAAGCCATTCAAGCTGACAGTCGGACCAATGTGATGCAGGCACCCAAGGTCACGATGTTCGATGGTCAGATTGCGACCATCAATGACGTGTCGCAGCGGCCATTTGTTACCAGTGTGACGCCGGTTGTTGGTGACTTTGCCGTGGCACAGCAGCCAATCATTACCGTGCTCAACGAGGGTACACAGCTTTCTGTGCAGGGTATCGTCAGTGATGACAAACGCTTTGTACGTCTGACTCTGGTGCCATTCTTTAGCCAGATTGGTGACGTCACCGAGTTCACATTCGAGGGACGCCGAACGACGAACAACACCAGCACGACTGAGCAGGACACAAATGGCGATGGTATCGTTGATGACAACGATGCTGGCGTCGTGGATAACGAAACCGAGTCCGACACGATTGCCGGTACAACGGTCCAGCTGCCCACCTTTGCTTTCACTACGGTGAGTACAACGGTGAGTGTGCCTGACGGCGGAACAGTGATGCTTGGTGGTATCAAACGGATGAGTGAGTCACGCTCAGAACGCGGTCTGCCCGTGCTGAGCAAGATTCCTTACGTCAGCCGATTGTTTAGAAACGTATCGGTTGGACGTACCGCGAGTAGCTTGATGTTATTGGTCACTCCTCGAATCATCATTCAGGAAGAAGAGGAGCTCGCCCAAACGGGATTCCAGGCTCCTCGATAGTGTTCATTGCTGATCCGTCACGAATGTTGAACGTTCAATCGCATCGCGACGCTTGATCAATCAACGATTCCCATGCGGAACAACAAAAAACCCCCGCGGCAGATTTTGCCGCGGGGGTTTTGCTTTTGTTTAGACCATCGAACTGGCGATGAACCCCTGAGCCCGGGTGGCTGTTGAATAAGCCGGGGAGCTTGGCAGTTCAGCTTAGCTCACCCCGGCCGGTAGTTCATCAGCCTTCGAGATGAAAACTCGGACTCTTAGAAGGTGAAGATCGAGTCGATGCCGAAGGTCGTTTGATCGTCGCCATCTTCCAAGCCAGCGATTTGATCGTCATCCCAATCCCAGCGGATTTCAGGACGGATGATCAAGTTGGCGTGAGGACGATAGTTTGCACCCAAGGTCAAAGCGTAGATGTCGCTGTCGTTCGAGCCCGTGAACACGCCAGTGTCGACGTTGTAGTACTCGAAGCGGCCACCAACGGCCCAGCAATCGCTGATCGTCTTGATCAGGTACTGGTTAACGCCGAAGGTTTCGCGAGATGCTGCACCGTTGATGTCTTCGGTGTCAAGGTAATCGCTTTGGAAGATGTACTGAATGCTGTCGGTGACGGCGTAGTCAGCCACGATCGACTGCATGTAGCCAGTTTCAACACCATTGAAACGATCTTCGCCGAAGCGGCCCGAAACACTTGCGTAGGTGATTGTAAGATCGTCGGTTAGACCAACGCTCAAACCACCAAGGAATGCGTCACCGTTGTTGTCGAAGGCGCTGTCCCAACCAAGAACGTATCCACCGTAAGCGGT
>JBCCKZ010000092.1:0-12443 GCA_039027135.1 Planctomycetota bacterium | reverse complement strand
GGTCGGTCGAACGAAAGCGCGAATCTGCCGACGTAATCATTGATAACGGCGGAACGATTGCCGAATTGAAAAAGAGGGTGCACAACGCGATCAGTCGAGTGTTAAAATAAAGGTCTCTTCCTGACTTTTCCCTCCCCAAACCTTTCTCGTCTTGGCAAGCGAGAGCTCCTTCGCCTCATTGAGGCCGCAACCAATTGAAACGGTCCGGCCCTGCGATCGCATGGCGGCTACCGCCCCTCCTTCTCCCCACCTCCTCTGTCCTTCCACGGTCCTCCATGACCACGCCACGAAATCAAGGTCGTTCGCGCACGCGCGACGGCCGAAGCGAGTACCTACGCTACAAACGAAATCGCGACGAAACTCGACATCAAGACCAAACCGTTGATGCAAGAATTCGTCAGCTTGATGCCCAGCGCGATCCGCTTTCGCTACCAGAAGAAATCGTCTCGGAAGCCAATCAGGCCGGGCGCAAGATTGGTATCCCAAAACCGGAACAACGAAAAACAGAATTCAACTTCGTTGATTTGCAGGGTTTTAGTGATGAGCGTCTTTTGGCCCTAGCGGATGAGATGGGGCTTACCGTCGAGTCGCCCATTCAACGCCCCCAATTGATCATGGATTTGCTCAAAGCACACATGAGTGCCTGTGGGCTGATGTTTGGCGAGGGAACACTGGAAATCCTTCCGGATGGTTTTGGATTCCTTCGCTCTTCACATTCTCACTATTTGACTTGCCCGGATGACATCTATGTCTCGCCAAGTCAGATCAGACGATTCGGACTCCAGACGGGATCACATATCGCCGGGCAGATTCGTCCGCCCAAAGAGAACGAACGTTACTTTGCATTGCTTCGCATCGAGGCAATCAACTCAAGAGAGCCGTCACGTGTTCGAAAGATGAAGGCCTTTGATGACCTGACGCCTTTGCATCCGAGCGTCCGCCTCATGCTTGAACACGATGGAGGCAAGGTCTCGACGCGAGTCGTCGACTTGCTTACGCCGATTGGCTTTGGACAGCGAGGCTTGATCGTTTCGCCTCCGCGAGCGGGGAAGACCTGCTTGATGCAGGACATGGCCAAGGCAGTTCTAAAAAACTATCCGGAAGCCTACGTGTTTGTCTTGCTCATTGATGAGCGGCCCGAAGAGGTCACGGACATGGAGCGAGAGCTGATCAGTCAACAGTGCGAAGTCATCAGCAGCACCTTTGATGAGCCAGCATCACGACACATCCAGGTCGCCCAGATGGTCATTGAAAAGGCCAAACGAATGGTCGAAGCGGGCATTGACGTTGTATTGTTCCTCGATTCGATGACACGACTGACGCGAGCGTTCAATAGCGAAATCGAATCATCGGGTAAGTTGCTTTCCGGTGGTCTCGATGCGGCGGCGTTGCAGAAACCGAAGGCGTTCTTTGGTTCTGCACGCAAGGTGGAGGAAGGCGGCTCCCTGACGATTCTAGCCACGGCTCTTGTCGACACCGGCTCACGCATGGACGATGTGATTTTCGAAGAATTCAAAGGAACTGGCAATCTCGAGATCGTTCTGGATCAAGGTTTGGTTGCCAGACGTTTGTTCCCTGCGATCGATCCCGCTCGAAGCGGGACTCGACGAGAGGAAATGCTTATGGAGGACGAAGAGTTCGAGCGGGTCTCGAAGATGCGTCGCTCCCTGGCCGATTTACAACCCAGTGATGCGATGGCTACGCTGCTGGAAGGACTGCAGAAGACGCAATCCAACGCCGAATATCTTATGACCGTTAAGAAATGAGTAAGCCGCAAGAGGATTCCTACCAACCACGTAGTGGCGAATGGCTTGGCATTGAGCATCCCGATCTTCCCGAAGTTGAAATGCCCATCGGAAAGATTGCGATCATCGCATCTCGCTACCACTCCGACATATGCGATCCGATGGTTGATGCAGCCATTGAACGAATTTGTGCTGCGGGATACGACCGATCGACGATCTCGATCATTCGGGTACCCGGAGCGTGGGAAATACCGCCGGTTACACAGATGATGATCGATCACACCGAGTTCATCGCGGCCATCGTGTTCGGCTGCGTGATTCGCGGAGAAACGTCCCACGATCAACATATCAACCGTGAGGTTTCTCGCGCGATCATGGAAATGACGATCGCCTCGGGCAAGCCGATCGGGTTCGGATTGCTTACCGTCAACGATCGCGACCAGGCCTTAGCGAGAGCCGGAGGTAACGTTGGCAATAAAGGCGAGGAAGCCGCGGACGCCGTGATTGAATTGCTTCGCCTTTACGCCCGCATGTCGGATTGATGAACCGTCGACGTGACCGCCTGAGGCCGTCAGAAGCCGGCATGCGTCAGCATGTTTATGACATCATTTTTGAGGCGGATACACCGGCCGGCCGTTGGTTCGATATCGGACTGCTGATCGCCATCTTGATCAGCATCATCGTGGTAGCCGTCGAAACGGTCCCAAGCTACAGCGACTTGACCTGGCTTCCCAAAGTGGAGTTAGTTCTCACGCTTCTGTTTGCTTTCGAGTACGCCCTAAGGCTTTATTGTGTCAACAAACCGGCGCGATACATATTTAGTTTTTGGGGCATCATCGATCTGCTTTCGTTCCTGCCAAGTTTGATCACGGGAATCATAGGCCCCGGTCGTTCCTTTGCTATCCTTCGGAGCATTCGACTACTTCGCACCTTTCGAGTTCTTAAGCTCTGGCGAATGATCGATGAGTCCAATGAGCTTGGTCTTGCCGTTTGGCGTGCACGAAACAAGATCATTGTGTTCCTAATCGTCGTCCTTGTTGCGGTGACGATCAGTGGGGCGTTGATGTACCAAATCGAAACGGTCAACTGGGATGGAAGCCTCGATCCTGATAGCCAGTTCACATCGATTCCCCAGTCGATGTATTGGGCAATCGTAACCATGACTACGGTGGGCTATGGTGATATTGTCCCACACACCACCTTTGGGAAAGCGATTTCGGCGGCTTTGATCTTGCTCGGTTACAGCCTAATTATCGTTCCCTCGACATTCGTATCAGCCGAGATTCAGATCGCGGCCTCAGACACCCCCGGTGACTCGGATCTGGTTTGTGAGAATTGCGACGCCGATGGCCATCGTCCAGACGCACAGTTTTGCTATCGATGCGGTGAGTCGTTCCACTGACCGTCGATTCTCGACTAGCTAGATAGCTGTCCCAACGGTGTAGGACGTCCAAAGTGATAACCTTGGGCTAGTTGAAAACCCAAGTCTCGACAGGCTTGAGCTTCTCCCATCGTCTCGATCCCCTCGGCGAGAGCATAAATGTCTAAGTCGCGGACCATCTTGACTAAGGTCTTTAGCATCTGGACGCGTGCTTCCGAGGCCGTATCCAAACCCCGTATGAGTGAAATATCGAATTTCACGTAGTGGGGACTCGCCTCGATCAATTCCGATAGGCGTGCTTGTCCACTGCCAAAATCATCGTAGGCCAGACGCACCTTCAGATCGCCCATGGCCGCATGCAGGTCAGCCATGATGGAAGCGTTGGTGACCGATGATTCGTGGATCTCCAAAACAAGGTCAGTTTCGCCGGTCATTTCGCGAACTTTTTGCATCGACGTGATGAGACCGTAAATGTCTCTGAGCTCACGTGGATGGGTATTCACAAAAAGGGTCGGTCGATCTTCAAGCTCTCGCCCCACACGAATCCCTTCCCAGCGAAGCAAGCGTGAAAGCTCCACCTCTAGGTTGAGCTGTTCGGCAGCTTGGAACATCGCTCCAACCGATTCCAAGCCGAACACGGAGCCGCGACCCAAGATTTCAAATCCGATGGTCGCTCCGGTGCGAATGTTGATGATGCTTTGGAAATGCGGATTGATCAAACGTTCGTTCATCAATCGATCGAACTGCACCAATGCCAAAGCTTGATCACAAACATTCTGAGCGATCGTGCCGTTCGAAAGGCTGGTGGGTGATTGCCGACGCACTCGGAAGGGTGCCTCTGCAAAGTGAATCAAATCTTCGGCATTGATTTCAATGGTTTGACCACCATCAAGTCGAACACCATTGACGTAGGTTCCGTTGGTTGAACCAAGATCCTTGAGGAATAACTTGCCTGATTCACCCCAAGCTTGAGCGTGCTGACCACTGACCGTTGAATATTGCAGCTTGAGCGAAACGCCATTCTTCCTTCCGATAACGAACGGATTCGCATCGACAGGAGAGTTGACCACGGTTTCACCGGCCTGAGTCGGCCCACACAGAAACCAAACATCTCCACTCGTGGCTTGCGAGTGAGACGGTGGGTCAAACAGTTCGGGTGAAATCGTGTTCATGAGGGATCGTTGTCCGGGATGGGGTCCGCCCAAGAATAGGTCACCTTTATGGGCGTGGTGAGAAACTTGCCTAATTCGAAAAACTTTTCCCACACACCATCAACATCACTCCATGGTCGCTAGCGTGAGCTAGCCTTTCGCGGAAAGATCTAGGTCCGGTAAATCCCGCCGAGCCTGCAACGCACTGGCGGAACGCCTCCCATGACGACCATGCAAGTAACAGACACCCAGGATTTTGAACTCGGTCTGCTCGGCGGACTACTTTCAGATGACAATTTCTGGCCTGCACAACCCAACTCACTCTCCGAAACCGGCATCAGTGAGGCCTACATTGAGGGTCTCTTGATAAAAATCGTATCAACCGGCGGTACCATGAGTGGGCGGGCGATCGCCACCAAGATTGGCTTGGCCTTCCGTATCATCGAGCCGATGCTCGACATCTTGCGGACCCGGAAAATCGTCTCTCACGTTCGTCCCGCCGCCTTTAACGATTATTACTATTCTCTCACCGAGAATGGTCAAAAGCGTGCACAAATCGAAATGCGTCAGTGCGGTTATGTGGGACCAGCTCCGGTACCACTGGGCGACTACGTTTTAAGCGTCGAAGCACAAGCGGCCGGCTTGGATCCGATTGATCGCGACCAACTTCGCGGCGCTTTGTCGAAGATCAGTTACGAGGATGAGCTACTCGATCAACTAGGTCCTGCCGTCAATAGCAACACGGGCCTATTTCTATTTGGTCCTCCCGGGAATGGAAAAACAACCATCGCGAGGTGTTTGACTCAGTGCTTGGGACAGGAAATCTGGATCCCCAATGCGATCTTGGATGATGGAAATCTCATCAAGATCCGAGATGACGCTTTCCACAACGAAGCTCCCATTCCCGAAGGTGACGGCCAGTTGCTCAAGGTCCAAGAATGGGATCGTCGATGGGTACGAATCATTCGCCCCACCGTCGTTGTCGGCGGTGAATTAGTGATGGAGAACTTGGAAGTCCGCCATGACCCTCGTTCGAACGTCTGCGAAGCGCCTTTGCAAATGAAATCCAACTGCGGTTGCCTATTGATCGACGACTTTGGCCGACAGCGAGTCGCACCGGAGGAACTGCTCAACCGCTGGATCGTTCCACTGGAGAACAAATGCGATTTCCTCACGCTTCCGACGGGAAAGAAGATTCAAATCCCGTTCGAGCAATTGATCATTTTCTCAACCAACTTGGATCCTGATGAGTTGGTCGACGAAGCATTCCTGAGACGTGTCCCTTACAAGATCTTTGTTGGAGATCCCGGTACGGAGGAATTCAAACACCTGGTCAAAGAGGTCGCCGAAGCGTTGGGCTTCCCCCACACGCCAGCCGCTGCCGACCATCTTCTTGCGTTCTACAAGAAGACAAACCGAGTACCACGACGATGTCATCCACGGGATTTGCTCACCCAAGTCTTGAACTTCTGCAAATACCGAAAGATGGAACCTGTCATTCGCCCTGACTATCTCGACCAGGCGTGTCGAAGCTACTTCAGCAAACTGTAATCGACACACACGGAGACTGTGATGACAACCATGTGTGGTAGCCCGCTCAAGGCGGGATTTGAACCTTTGCCCGGCTATGTCCTGGAAAAGCTCATCGGAACGGGAGGCTTCGGTGAGGTTTGGCAGGCAACCGCTCCCGGCGGCATGCACAAAGCGATCAAGTTCGTTAGCGGTTCGTCCGGCGATAGCCGCGCCGCCAACGAACGTCGTTCGCTCGAAAGGATCAGTTCGATTCGGCACCCGTTCTTGCTGACGCTGGAGCGTTTTGAGTGGATTGGTGACTTTCTAGTTGTCGTCACCGAATTGGCCGACGGATCATTGGAAGATGATTTCAACCGCCACCGAAGGGCTGGATCTTGTGGCGTCGCTCGCAAGACACTACTGCGCCACTTGGAGGAGGCCGCGGAGGCATTGGACTACCTCCACCAACAGTATTCTCTGCAACACCTCGACATTAAGCCCGGCAATCTTCTGATGGTTGCGGGTCACGTGAAGGTAGCCGACTTTGGTCTGCTGAAGGATCTCGGAGCGGCGGACCGAAGCGTCGTCGGCGGCCTCACACCGACGTATGCACCTCCAGAGCTATTTGACGGGAGACCGTCGAACCACAGCGACCAGTACTCTTTAGCGGTCATGTATCAGGAGATGCTCACGGGCATCCGCCCTTTCGCGGGGCGGACGATCGCTCAGTTAGCCGCCCAACATGTCCACACGGCGCCCAACCTTGATTCACTTCCTCCGCGTGACCGAGTGGTTGTCGCCAAAGCGTTGGAGAAAGATCCCGAAAAGCGATTCTCATCGTGCGGCGAGTTCATCTCCGCATTGGAGGATGCGGGCCAGAATCGACTCGATCTCACACCAACACCTGACGAAACCAGTTCCACCGCTCCAGTTTCGGTCGGTGATCTACCCGAAGTGGAACGCCCAGGTGGCCCGGCGCTTGACGAAACATTTGCCCTCGTCGTTGGACTTGGCGGCTTTGGCGGTGATGCCATGGTGCAAATCGCAGCCCAGCTAAATCAGCATGACTTTGTCAAACCACCGCACGTTCGCGGTCTGCTGATTGATACCGATCGATGCGACATCGCGGACACGAAAGAACGGCTCTACGAGCTCAGTTCGTCGATTGAGTGCTCTTGGATACACACGCCACTGCGAGCACCATCGGACTATCGACAAATTCGCACGGATCGACTTCGATCGATCTCAAGACGTTGGATCTACAACGTTCCTCGCTCCGGTGCAACAGCTGGAATGCGCCCACTGGGTCGATTGGCACTCGTGGATCACGGGAACACCGTCGTCGAAAAGCTCAGGGCGAGCATCGAACAACTAGCGAAGGAATCGGGAGCCGTTCGGCCAAAGGTTTATGTCGTTGCATCACTGTGTGGCGGCACGGGCGGCGGCATGTTCATCGATGTTATCCACCTTCTGCGACGTTTCCTTGACGATGCTGGACTCGCCGACGCCGAGGTCCTACCGATGGTAGCCGCCGGAGATCTTTCGCCCGGAGGAATCTCTCCCGTGACCGCCATGGGAGTTCGTGCCTGCCTCGCGGAAATCGCGCACTACCTCCAACCAAAGAATGGATACGGCGGCGATGCGGGCGCGGGCTTCCCAGAAGTGCCGGCGGCCAGAACACCACTTAGCAATCTTTACGTGGTGGCGGGCAACGATCGCGGCCATGCCGGCCAAGCCCCCATTCAAACGATCAGTGAATATGTTTGTCTCGACATGGCCGAGGGCCGTGATGTTCTCGGTTCGGCACGAAATCAGAATATCTCGCTGACCAGCGAGGCGATGGCACCGTCCATGCACTCCGTTGGCACGATTTCCCTTCAAGGCAATCGCCAACACGAAGAACGCCAGTTTTATCACCTGGTCACTGATCACGTGCTTACTGACTGGTTGGGTGATCCCACGAAGACTCAGGATCAAGTTCAAACTCAGGTAATGAATCTGGTAAAGCGTCTTGATAATCAAAACGCGGATCTCGAGTCGGATCAACCATCTTCGGATGCGGATAATCAACGAGCAAACCGGTGGCAACAAGAGATCCTCAAGGCAATGGGCAAGGGAACTCTCACCCTTAGCGGTGCCGCTGCTGTTGTCGATCAATTGACACGTCTGAGCGAGAGCAAAGACCTAGGCGATAATTTTCAAACAGAGTCTTTGAATGCCTTTGCGGACCACTTGGATCGGCTCTGCCGTGAAGTTGCGTTGGCTTGCCGTGAGAATCGGAGCCTTCTTGGATTGAAACCTTCAACGGTCGTCGAAAGACTCGCCTCGTTCTCGAAGGCCGATCTCTCAACAGCCGTTCGGTCGATCGGCCAGAACTTCATTGCCAATCACATGTCACGTTGGTTCCAGTCGATTCAAAAAGACACTTCAAGTGCCGGCGAAGATGGGGCGGGAGCCTTTGGCGGTGATGCGGGACGCATCCTAGGTCGACTACTAAAACAGGCCGCCGTGACGGTCGAGCAATTGTCACTGGGTGGCTATCAGGCGACCAACGTTAGCCGTCAATTCGACGCGAGGACCTTCAGACTACCTTCGGTTGAACCGACAGCGACAAACCCGACCGCATCGAACCGATTGCTAACCTCAATCCTCTCACCGACCAATACGAATGACACCCATTCATTCGAACACGGCATGCCTGGCGGTTCAACGGATGCGGTCTTGGCGGAAACGGAAGGTGCCCACTTGCAGCGTCACACCGCGCCTTCATCTCTGGAGGACGCGCTAGCATGGGTGCGTCCACAGCTTCTCAGCCTCGGTGGCCATCAACGATTGATATTGATAGCCGGTTCAAAAGCAGAAGCGGACCAGCTTGAATCCAGTATCCGCGGCTTGCACGAGGGTTCGCTAACGGTCGAAATTCAAGCAGGTGCTACGCCAACGCTGATCCACGAGGGCAAAAACATCTCTATCCAAAACTACATCGCGCGACTGGCGGTGTTGGGTGGCGACGAAGCTTTGGCAAGCCGCTTGGCTAGCCGCTGCGATGTGCAGTGGTAACGTTAATGCACGGATGACTTCTCATAAGAACTCATCTGTTTAATCCTGCGAAGGTTCGTCGATGGGCAACTCTTCCTGCGTTTCCGTCTCACTTTCCGCCAAGGCCTCCTTGAACTGCTTCAATTGACGAAGCAAGGGTGGCGAATGAGGAAAGAGATCCACGGCCCGCTGCTGATACTCAACGGCCTTGGCATATTTTTTGAGTGCGAAGAAACATCGACCGCAAGTATCCAACTTGGCCTCATCCACTTCGATCTCTAACGACTCAAGTGACGACTCGAGTGCGAGTTCGAGATCCCCTTCAGTGTTGCTGATCAGCCAAGCGTAATTGTTCAGTGCATGGGCAAGTTGATCAGGCCTCGATCCTCGAGTTCTCCGGCGTCTTCGAATGTCGGCCTCGGCTTCTCGGGTCTGTTCACCGAGCAACTCGAGCACCTTTTCTCGCCAAGCTGTTGGCCCATCGGTTCGATACATCTCAATCAAATTATCAATCCGACGATTCTCATCGGCTTCGACATACGCTTTCATCAAGGCTTCGCGGTACTGCTCCTCTTCAAGCCGCGCCTTCTCCGCCTGAGATTTCGCAAACAGATAGAGCGCCTTGAAATTCTCAAGTTGCGGGCCGGTTGGCATCTGCCGAAGCTCGGCATCGATTTGCTTGCGTTGATCACCGTCCTCGATTACCGGGGCCAAAAGCTCAACGACTCTGTCGTAATCAAGATTATCGCTAAGCTGCCTGACATAGAGGTATCGAATGCGAAGTGAGTAACCGCGAGTGATGGGCATCTTTTCGAGTATTTGGTCAAACTCGGCATTGGACCACTTGAAAAGCCCGCGGCGAGAAAGACGCATGGCGGTATCAATGTGGGCATCCAAGAACGTGGCCAGCTGACGCTCGCTGGGTGGTCGATCCTGATCGCCATCGGGATCACCGAAAGGATCCAATTTCAAAGCTTCGGCAGCAACTTCGTTGGCAACCGATTCATTCCCCGTTCGCTTCAGCGACTCGGCATAGGCATAGCGAAGCGTGCTGTCCTCGCGAAAAAATCGAGAGAAGCGATCCTCAAGCTGTAAGATCACGCGATCCATCTTGGCCCTCAAAGCCCAATCCGTGGTCTCAACCAAGGTCTCAGTGGTCGGCGCGATCAAACTGACATAATCAACGACGAACTGAGTGGCTTCAGGGCTTTGCTGCAGCACTGAGGCTTGGGAAGCCACACTGCGAACCAGTCCAACGAGCGGCTGCAATCTCTCGTTGTCAATCTGATTGGCATTGAACCTCTGCTTCTGATGGTCGACGAGTTGCCGCCAAGTCGAAAAATCGACTTGGCCTCGTTCCAAATCAACCAAGTGTTGCCGCAACCATTTGGCGGCATCTCGATCACATTCACCCAGCGTCTCAGAGGCGCGGTAAAAATACTCCGAAGATCGAAACCCTTCAGATCCATCGCCCGATTCGGCTCCAGCTTGCTGGATCTGCGAAGCGCTCATCGAGATGACTTCAACCGCTGCCGTATCGCTTAGCCAATCCGATGCTTCGTATCGAGAGAGTCTTGACAGAGCCACTGCTGCATCGGTGGACTGCAACTTGGCAAGCTGTTCAATACGGTCTTTGCGTTGCGCGAGACTGAGGCTGCCATACTCACTCAACAGACGCCGAATGGTCGGTGGGTCGTCGGATGAATCCCAACGTAGCGACGGGTTCTGAGCAAGGTAAGCAATCGTTAACTCAACTTCCACATCGACAACGTTATCGGCCTCTCGAAAAGCTTCGATCGCTTCAAGACCGAGATCTCTCAATTTCTTCTGAGCCCATTGCCTTCTGGCAAAATTGTCATCACCGAGGGTTTGCACCAGCTCTTTGGCCGTGGGGGCTCGGCCGTCGAATAGAATCTGCCCATCAACAGAACCGAAACCAGCCACAACGATCACAGCCACCATCGTGGTGAGTTGTTTCCGGATCAAAAAATCGTTCAATCGCATCGAGAATCTACTCCTTTTCGCCAGCCAGTCTCACTTTAGTGTACCGCCGCTCACTCTCTTGCGGCCGCTCGCTCAGATTCCTCTTCGGGCGGAGCCGACGTTTGCTCAGTTCGAGTGTAGACGTCTGGATATATAAAGCTTGGCTCTTTGTTAGGCAACAGATACGCAACCTCTTCTGAAACGGGAAGCCCATCCCTGGAAAGCTGGACCCGAAGTTCGATCGGCGCGTCTTCGGTGGGTCGAAGTCTTAGTTCGACCAGCCAATCACCCGTGTCGGTCTTTTGCACTTTCTGACCGACGAGCTCACCTCGGATGGTCACTAAGTTGGTTTCCAGGTTCGCCTTGGGTGGAAGCTTGTCGAGCTCCGCACCATGAAATCGTAGTTCGAGCCCGATGGCGGCATTCTCGCCGGACGAATCCAGACGTTTGATCGATAGAGCCGTCGCGCGGGCCAGCTGGTTATGCCGTTTAAGCGTGCCCCAGAGAAACTCCAATCGATACTGGAGCTCGCGCGATTCACCCGCCCGAAGCGTTTCGCCTGGCACCCAGAACGCAGCAATGTTATCAATTCCCTCATGAGCACCTGGTAGCTCAAACAACTCCACTCGACCATCGGTCCAGTCACCGCCAAGTGGCGTGACATAGATGCTGGGCCGCCGTTCATAGTGCGCGTTGTGATCATCGTAGTGGTAGAACGCCGTATTACGCTGCATGACTCCAAAGCCCAATATCTCGCCGGCCGGGAATTGCGAGACCGATGGATAGGCCTGCCTGGAGAACGGTCTCCAAAGCCAACCTTTTTCCAACGTATTGATCAATAGTCCATCCGAATCATGGACACCCGGTCGAAAATCCTTGGCGGGACCAACAAGTCCGTCACCCCACATCCACATGCTGGTGATTGGCGCGATGCCAAGCTTTTTGATATCCCGTCTGGCATGGAGTTTCGCGTCGATGACCAAGGTCGTTGTTGCATCGCCCGGTGTGATATCGAACTGATAGGCCCCCGTTACCGACGGACCATCCAGCAAGGCGAGCACCCGCAGAGCCTTGTCATCTTCGCGTGGTCTTTGAACCCAAAAACAGGTGAATGCGGGGAACTCCTCCGGAAGATGACTGGCAGCATCGATTGCCAATCCGCGCGCCGACGAACCAAAAAAAGTGTGCTCGGTTCGAGCGCGGAAGTAGCTCGCACCCAGAAATGTCACGATCTCAGCGATGGATCCGCCGGGAAACTTACCCGCGATCTTGATGCCCGCATGCCCCGATTCTCGGATCTCCGACGACTTAAGATCGATTGAGGACTTCGAAAGTAACTTGTCGTAGCGGAAGTCATCCGCCGAGAACGGCACATAAAAGTTTCGGCCATCCTCACGAACAAAGAGGTCAACTCGGTCCTGCTGAACGAATCCTCTGTGAAAGCTCTCAAGCCAAAAGGGCAGCTGATCCTGGGGCGTCCACCACATTCCGCGGTCATGGCGAAATGCGATGTTGATGTACTCATCGTAGGTCAGCCCCGCCAAGTCGCCGGGAACTTCGGGCACGGGTTGGTACGGATTCTTCGCTAATCGAGCCGCTAAGAGGTCAAGATCCGCCACTGTGTGAACTCGT
>JBCCKZ010000091.1:0-12525 GCA_039027135.1 Planctomycetota bacterium | reverse complement strand
TCGTCGCCGGCACCACTTCAGTATGTGGGTCCCTACGCGGGCACGGCGATGGCCGAACACTTCATGTTCAACGGCGGCCATGCACTGATCGTCTACGATGATCTTTCGAAGCAGGCCACGGCTTACCGGCAGATGTCGCTACTAATGCGTCGTCCACCCGGACGCGAGGCCTATCCCGGGGATGTTTTCTACTGTCACTCGCGTTTGCTTGAACGTAGTGCCAAGCTTTCCGACGCACTTGGTGGCGGTTCGATTACCAGCCTACCCATCATCGAAACACTTGAAGGTGAAGTTTCGGCTTACATTCCCACCAACGTGATCTCGATCACCGACGGCCAGATCTACCTCCAACCCGACTTGTTTTTCGCCGGAATTCGTCCAGCAATGAACGCGGGTATCTCAGTGTCCCGTGTTGGTGGTGCCGCCCAAACCAAAGCAATGAAAAAGGTTTCCGGTGGTTTGCGATTGGACTTGGCCGCCTTCCGATCTCTGGAAGCCTTCGCACAGCTTGGTACGGACCTTGATGCCGCCACTCAAAAACAGCTCGATCGTGGCTACCGCATGGTCGAATTGCTCAAGCAGCCCCAGTACCGACCGATGACGGTCACCGAGCAGGTGCTTTCGCTTTACGCGGGGACGAAAGGCTTCATCGATGATGTTCCGGTTAAGAGTGTTCAGCAGTGGGAGCAAGACTTCCTGCAGTTCGTCAAAGATAAGCACGGTGATCTGATCACCAAGCTTGACGAGCAAAAAGACCTTACCGATGAAATCGTTGAAGGCATCGAATCAGCAATCAAAGACTTCAAGGCGGGTTGGAAAGCGTAAATGGCAAACGCAAGAGCCCTCGATAAACGCCGAAAGTCGATCAAGAACATCCGCAAGATCACGCGGACGATGGAATTGATCGCAACGGCACGATACAAGAAGGCCATGGACCGCGCCGCGGCGGTCACGGCTTACACGGATCGTCTTTCGCATATCGTTCGTTCGCTGGCCGAGAGTGGAACGGGTGTTGAGCATCCGCTCTTGGAAGCTCGTGAATCGACCGGTTCAGCTCGTGTGCTTGTGCTCTCCAGCAATCGCGGACTCTGTGGTGGCTACAATGCGAGTATCTTGCGAACGGTCATGCCACACATCGAGACTCTGAAATCAGAGATCGATGAAGTGAGTATTGATGTCTCCGGCAAGCGTGGAATCAACGGTCTGAAGTTTCGTGGCGTCGAAGCTGCATCGACTTACACGCAATTCGAAGATCAACCGGCTTACGCCGAAGTCGAGAAGATCGCCCAAGGCTATCTCGATGACTACGCGACCGGAAAGTTAGACCGGCTTGATGTTATCTACACGCGGTTTGTGAGCGTCTCACGACAAGAGCCGACTATCGAAACCGTTTTGCCTTTTGGCTCACTCGTCGATGACGATGAGGTCTCTGAAGAAGCAACCACTTCGGCCGAATATGAGTTTCTTCCCTCGGCAGAGAGCATCCTCGAAGAGATCGTTCCAACGAGCTTCAAAGCCAAACTCTTTAAGTTCTTCTTGGACTCGGCGGTTTCCGAACAGGTTGCTCGAATGATTGCCATGAAGGGTGCCACCGAGTCTGCCGGTGACATGATCAAACAACTATCAATGACCTACAACCGCGCCCGTCAAAGCCAAATCACTGGTGAGATCATGGAGATCATCGGCGGCGTCGAAGCCCTGGAAGGCTGAACATCACCCTCCCCCCGGGAGGGTCGGGCCCTAAGGCCGACTCTCCCAGAGGGAGAGTTAAACCCAGAAATACTAAACCTCAATCTTTCCAACTCGTCGTAATTCCATGTCCACTGCAACTACCCCCACCGTTGGTCACGTCACCCAGGTGATCGGTTCGACTTTCGACGTTGAGTTCCCCGAAGGCCACATGCCTCCGATCTACAACGCGGTCAATATTCAGTCGGAACACAAGGGCGTTTCACTCAACCTGACCGGTGAAGTGCAACAGCACCTCGGTGGTGGCCGCGTTCGAGCCATCGCACTAGGAAGCACCGAAGGCATGATGCGGGGCATGGAATGCGTCGACACGGGTGCCCCGGTATCGGTTCCCGTCGGGCAAGCGACCCTTGGACGCGTCTTCAACGTACTCGGCGAAGCCATCGATGGTCGCGGAGATGTTGAAACCGAAGAAACACGACCAATCCACCGGCAAGCTCCCACGGTCAACGAACTTTCAACTAACACGGAAGTCTTCGAGACGGGAATCAAGGTCGTCGACTTGCTGACACCGTTTGTTCGCGGTGGTAAAGCGGGACTGTTCGGTGGAGCCGGATTGGGCAAGACCGTGATTTTGACCGAGCTGATCGCACGTATCGCATCGAGTCACGGTGGTTACTCGGTGTTTGCGGGAGTCGGCGAACGCACCCGAGAAGGCACGGACCTTTGGCTCGAAATGCAGGAGACCGCCATCGGCGATACCGGCCGCAAGGTCATCGAGCAGACTTGCATGGTCTTCGGCCAAATGAACGAGCCACCGGGTTCGAGACTTCGAGTCGCTCTCTCGGCACTCACCATGGCGGAGTACTTCCGCGATTCAACCGGTGCCGACACCTTGCTCTTCGTCGATAACATTTTCCGCTTCTCACAAGCGGGCTCCGAAGTATCCGCACTTCTCGGCCGGATGCCTTCAGCGGTGGGTTATCAACCTACACTTGCAACGGAGATGGGTGCTCTTCAAGAACGAATCACCTCAACGAAGAGCGGCGCGATCACGTCAGTGCAAGCTGTTTACGTGCCCGCCGATGACCCGACTGACCCTGCACCGGCAACGGCGTTTGGTCAGCTCGATGCATTCATTTACTTGGAACGCTCGATCTCGGAAAAGGGAATCTATCCCGCGATCGACCCTCTCGCATCGAACTCTCGGATCTTGGATCCGCAGTACGTCGGTGATCGACACTACGATATCGCTCGACGAGTTCAAACAACGCTTCAACGTTACCGTGAACTTCAGGACATCATCGCGATTCTTGGTGTCGACGAGTTGTCTGAAGAGGACAAAACAATCGTTCACCGAGCTCGCCGAATCGAACGGTTCATGTCACAACCGTTCTTGGTTGCCGAAGTCTTCACCGGTAAGAAGGGTGAGATCACGCCACTTGCCGATACGATCCGATCGTTCGAAGAGATCTGTGACGGCAAATGGGATCATCTTCCCGAGCAGGCATTCATGTACGTCGGCAGCATCGAGCAGGCGGAAGCTCAGGCTAAGAAGATGGAAGAGAAAGGCTAATCGTTATGTCGATTCGTTGCATCGTCGTCACACCTGAAAAGACCGAACTAGACCGGCAAGCCGATGCGGTGTCGTTGCCGATGTTTGATGGAGAGCTCGGTGTTCTGAAAGGCCGTGCTCCCATGATCGGCCGACTTGGCTATGGCGTCCTTAAATTGCAGACCGCAGCGGGTCCCGAACGTTATTACGTCGACGGTGGCTTCGCCCAGGTTGAGAACGATGAGGTGAATCTGCTTACCGGTACCCTCACCCCCGTAGATCTGATCGACTCAAGCGAAGCGCAGGCCGAGCTGGAGCGGGCTATGGAAATGAGCGGTTCAACTCCTGCCGAAATGCAAATTAAAGAGACCGCGGTCGCCAAAGCCCGAGGCCGAGTCCGGGCATCACGCTAAAGCGTTAGATCAGGCCCGACTTGACGATTAGTCCTTCGTTAACGCAGGGTCATCGAAATCGCGCCCTCACCGCCTTCTTTTCCGGGCCCAGAATTTCACGCCTAGCCAAGATTTCCGAGGCTCGACAGAATACGGCTTGGCTTTGATTCTTCAATTCGGACACCGGACCCTGCTTACGTGGACCGCGAAAAACGCCTGATTAGCTTTTTATTCGCCTCAACGGCGTTTTTTCTCGTCTTTGTATCGCTGCAAACTCTCTTTGCGCCTCCACAACCACCCGTCGCGCAGGGTGAAATTGCAGAGGAATCCGAAGCCTCTCTCGATGAGCCTGACACGTCGCCTGATGTTGATATAGAGGCCGGCAATTCAAGTGCTGGTGGAGATCCCAATGCCCCAGCCGATGAAGCTGACGGTGATTCGGAGGAAGCGTCCGTTGCCCCGCCCGCAGGGCCCAAATGGTCAACCCTTGGATCGTTGGATCCTAATGCCGGCTATGACCTCCTGGTCACGATTAACAATCTTGGGAGCGGGATTGAACGAATTGAGCTTACCGAGCGTGATGAAGATGGTCGGCTGATGTACCGGCGAGTTGATGTCACCTCAGGATACCTGGGTTACTTCGCAGGCGAGCCTGCCAGCAGCGTCGACGGAATGGTTGTCAACGTTGTCGGTCCCGGTAGCCCTGGTTATTTGGCAGGTGTTGAAGTTGGCGACATTATCACCAACGTCAACGGTACTTCGGTCCGTGGTCGAACCGACATCTATGCCTCGCTTGAAAAGACAAAGCCTGGCGATATCGCTGAGTTGACTGTCCTCCGAGGAGACGGGGCTGTTGAAAAGACACTCACTGCCGAACTCACCGAGCATCCGCTCGACCTGGTCCGATTAGCCAGCGACGGAGGCGCTGATCAAGTTGCCGGAAACGCAGACCTATTATCCTGCCTGGTGACCCTTTCAGCGGTAAATCGGAAAAGCCTTTCACCTGATGCGACGTCACTCGCACCTGGTGCCGATCCAGCATCGATGCGATGGAACGTCTTGGAAACTGATGAGGGATCTGCCAACTTTGAGTTGGAGCTCTCCAATGAGCAGATGAAGCTATTTGGCGGTCAACGCCTAAAGCTACGGCGGGAGTACCGTTTGGAAAAAGATTCCTTCGATTTGGCGATGAATCTTCGAATCACGAATGCTTCGAATGCTGCCCAAAAAATCGGGTACCGATTGGGTGGAATCAACGGCGTAACGCTCGAAGGCTGGTGGTATAGCACCAAGATCAGCCCAACCTGGGGTGGCGCTGCCGCGAGGGACTTGATCTTCAAATCACCCGCCGAGGGACATGAATTGATCAGTGGTTTCACACTACTAAAACAGGCCAAGAAACAACCGAAGGATCCAGCCTACACACTCTTTGCACCAGATAGTCCTGCGGATGCCCAACAACTGAACTACATCGGTGTCGACGCGCAGTATTTCACAGCAGCGTATTTACCAATGGACGGTCAGAGCTATTTGAGCGAATACCGGCGCGCCGCGGGCCTACCTATTGCAAACGTTAACGCGATCCCCGCTAATCAGGAACGCGCGATCAACACATCGTTCTACCTCGATAGCCAGATCGCCGACCTGAGTCCCGGGCAAGAGATCAATGCTTCAGTACGCATCTTTGCTGGACCCAAAAAACCAGAGCTTTTGGCGGCTCACGGCCTACAAGATGCGGTGTACTACGGCTGGTTCTCTTGGCTTTCGAAACCCTTGGCGAATCTGTTGCATGCCCTCTATGCCGCCTTTGCAAACTATGGCTTGGCGATCATTGCCCTGACGGTAATCGTCCGAGGTGCAATGTTCCCACTGTCTCGCAAAGCGGCAGTCAATGCACAGAAGATGCAAGAACTTGCACCGGAGTTCAAGAAGATCGCGGACAAGTATGGCGATGATCTTCAGGCACGCATGCTAGCCCAGCGTGAACTGCAGCAACGTGTTGGCTTTAACCCGATGGCTGGTTGCTTGCCGATGTTTTTGCAATTGCCAATTTTTATGGGTTTGTACCGGGCGCTTTCGGTCGATATTGAGCTTCGTCAGCAGCCGCTCTTTCAAGGCATGTCTTGGGCATCCAATTTGGCTGGCCCAGATATGTTCAGCTATTGGGGCGATTGGCTCTGGGAATACCTCTCAGGTCGGGGTACTGGGTGGCTTGGGCCTTACTTCAACGTCTTCCCGGTCATTGTTGTGGGTTTGTTTTTGCTTCAGCAAAAGCTGTTCATGCCACCGGCGACGGACGAGCAAACTCGCATGACTCAGAAGATGATGAACTTCATGACGCTGTTCATGGGCCTGTTCTTCTTCCGTGCTCCCGCCGGACTTTGCCTCTACTTCATCACCAGTAGCCTCTGGGGCATCTGCGAACGGGTCTTGGTAAAAAAGACCGTTCCTCAGAAGACTCACTTTGATCCGGCAATGCTTGATGGTGGGGATGTCGTCGAAGGAGAGGCCAGGCCCAAGAATGGTCGCGACGCATCGCCTACCAACGATGGCGAGTCACTTACAAGCAAGATTCGAGACCGAATCACCAAACCCGAACCTGAATTTGTTCCACCGAAAAAGCGAAAGCGTCCGCCGAAGTCGCGTTAGCCATCTAGCGCGTCAACAGCCTCGATGACCTGGTCATCGTGTCCATCGACGCGAACACGCTTCCACACTTTCGCGATTTTCCCCTTGGCGTCGATGACGAACGTGCTTCGGACAATCCCCATCGACTTTTTCCCATACATATTTTTCTCGCGATAGGCTCCGAACTTTTCGGCAACCTTCGAGTCTTTGTCCACCAACAGCGGGAAGGGAAGATCAAATTTGTCCCTAAACTTGGTATGAGATTCCGCAGTATCCCCTGAAATACCAAGAAGAACGACGTCGCGTTCAAGAAGTTCTTGATATCGATCTCTAAAGGCACAAGCCTCCTTGGTGCAGCCGGGCGTGTCGTCGCGGGGATAAAAATAGACGACGACGGGCTTGCCCGCGAGTTCTGAGAGCTTGACTTTGTTGCCGTCCTGGTCCGCCAGGGTAAATGCCGGCGCCTTTTTTCCTTCTTCGATCCAATCGGCCATGATTCATGTAGTTAGAGGGTGGGAAAGATGACGTTTTGCGGAGATGATACCCCTTCGCCAAGGCCATCCGTCCGAAGACTTCAAACACCGACAACGCACTCCTTCACCCCAGACTTCCTTGAACGCCCATCCCCCTTCCGGTGACGCGACTGATGCCGATCCGATGCAACACCCCTCGCGTTCCATTCGCCCACTAGGTATCGAGGAAGGCCGTCGGCTTGCCGCAGCCGCAGTCCGCGTGGCCGCGGACAACAACGGGTCGAACATCATGGTGATCGACGTATCCAGCCAATCGGCGGAGTTTGATTTCTTTGTTCTGGTCACGGGCTCGAGCCGTCGGCAGCTGCACGCGATCAGTGAACAGATTGACGACGCCCTAGAGAAAGACCTCGGTGACTCGCGGATGGGCATCGAAGGCTATCAGGAAAGCCGCTGGATCGTATTGGATTACGGCAACGTCGTCGTCCACCTTTTTGACGACGAGACGCGCGAGTATTACGACCTTGAGTCACTTTGGGCCGATGGACGACCGGTCTCGCTGGAGAGCCTTGGGATCGAGGAGCAGCCGTGAACATACCGGGACTCCTCCGCGAACGGTTTGCCGTTGTACTCGAACCCATGGTCGAACAAGTTGATAACTTGCTGGGCATGATACGGCCGACGACTGATCCAAAGATGGGGGATTACCAAGCCAACTTTGCAATGCCGCTGGCCAAACGCCTCCAGCGCGACCCGATCGAACTCGCCGAAGAAATCATTGGCAAGGTTGATTTGGCTGACCTGGCAGATCGTGTCGAGGTCGCCGGCCGAGGCTTCATCAATGTTCATCTCTCAGATGACTTTCTTGCGAAGCAGCTTGTCGTGATCAGCCAAGATGAACGGCATGGCATATCAAAGCCGATTGACCCACAAACCATTCTTGTCGACTATTCCTCGCCCAATGTTGCCAAGCCGATGCATGTGGGACATATCCGCAGCACGGTAATCGGAGACGCTCTATCGAGGATCTTTAGATATCTCGGACATCAAGTCATCACTGACAATCACCTTGGTGATTGGGGCACCCAGTTTGGCATGATCATCTATGGCTATAAGCACTTTGGCGAAGCGGACAAGGTCAAGCAGAATCCCGTTGCTGAGTTATCCAGTCTTTATCGATACGTACACGAGCTGATGGGACTGCGTGCCGGACAGAAACGTATCGACCAGATGGAAGATCTTATCGCGAAAGCGAAAGATGACCTATCTACGTTGGAGCATGAGAACAACGCGTCGAATGGAGACGACCCCAAATCCCAAAAGAAGTTCAACAAGAAGCTAAAGTCTCTTCGAGCCAAACGTGATTCTTTGCTCAAGGAACAAATCTCTCTACAAGAAAAGCTTGAGATAGCCGAAAGCGATTCAAGTCTCTGGAAAGATCTCTCGGACCACCGAGAAATTGAGACAGCCGTCTTGGAAGAGACGGCGAAGCTGCATCAAGGTGATGAAACGAATCTACGGCTTTGGAATGACTTCTTGCCATTCTGTATTGATGAAATCGATCGCGTTTACAAAAGACTCCATGTTGAATTCGACCACACGCTGGGCGAATCTTTCTATCACCCCATGCTTTCGGGAGTCATCGAGCGTCTTGAGAAGCTTGACCTCATCACCAAAAGTGATGGTGCAAAGTGTGTCTTTCTTGATGGATTCGAAGCTCCAATGATCGTGCAAAAGCGCGACGGAGCATACCTTTACGCCACGACTGATCTTGCAACGCTGAAATACCGATTAGAGGAATTTAACGTCGATGAAATTCTGTACGTCGTTGACAGCCGGCAGAGCGAACACTTTGACAAATTGTTCGCTGCTGCCGAAAAGATATTCGATCAAGATCTGAGACTCGCACACATTCAATTCGGAACGGTGCTAGGCAAAGACGGCAAACCTATGAAAACAAGGAGTGGCACACTCATTGGCTTAGAAGGATTGTTAGACGACGCCGTGACTCGAGCCAGCGAAGTCGTTTGCAATCCGGAACGGCTTGCCAGCTTCGACCCACCCATGAGCGAAGACGAACAGAAAGACATCGCTGAATCTGTTGGTATCGGAGCAGTCAAATTTGTTGACCTAAGTCATCACCGAACGAGTGACTATCGGTTCGACTTGGAGAAAATGGTTTCATTGGAAGGCAATACGTCCACCTACGTTCAATACTCTTACGCGAGGACGCAAGCGATCTTGCACCGCGTTGGTGCGGACGGACGCACTTCATGGGACGATGGATCGAAAACACCACCCGTCATTTCTCACCAAGCCGAAAGAGAATTGGTGCTATCGCTACTAAGGTTCGAGGAAGCGTTGCAGGGCGTTCGTCAAGACGATGCGCCAAACCATCTTACGGATTACCTCATATCGACCGCACGCTCTTATTCGCGTTTTAATGAAAGCTGCCGAGTGATCGATGCTGGCAATGAGCACGTCAAAAACACTCGGATCATGCTGGTACGTACTACCGGAGAGATTTTAAAAACCGGTCTTGATTTATTAGGCATTAGAGTTGTTCGTCGAATGTAGTTTCATATCGACGCGATCATCATATTGACATAGCAAGAAACTCACATACATTCCGCGTCACACTCTTTCAACAACTGCCTTACCCAGTTGTCCCGCACGCTCTGTTTGGTGTGCGTTGTAAGGTTCTCTGATCCGTTGACTCTGCCGATGAGGGCGGGCGGATAAACACGGTGGCTTTCGGACATCCCCACCAGACAGTTGTTGGTTGATCGTTTATCCAACGTTACATCAGACAAGAAACGTCTGACCATCTAACTCAATCAAAAGACATTCCGTTATGGGAAGAAAAAAAGCCGGGGAAGTGAGTAAGTCGCAAGCTATCCGAGATCATAAAAAAGCGAATCCAAACCAAAAGCCGAAGCAGATAGCACAGGAGCTCGGCAAGAAGGGAATCAGTGTGACGCCAGGTTTCGTAAGCACAATTCTTTCCACTTCGAAGAGGTCCAAAGGGACAAGACGTCGTGGCCGCCCCGCTGGAAGCACCAATCGCACTTCCAAGAAGACGACCACTTCGAGACGAGTCAAAACAACCTCATCCGACGCCACAACCCAGTACAGTGACCTGCTGGCGATGAAGGCAACCGTCAAGGAACTTGGTGGGATTGAGCAGGCTCGGACGGCACTGGCAGCGCTCGAAGAGCTCATGAATTAGCGAGAGCTGACAACGAATTAGAGAGCCATTCTTGGCTTGACATTCAAAAAGTCCGTGTTTGTTCTCAAACGCGGACTTTTTCTTTCTTGCGATATAGGAGAGAAATCGTCTTGGCGTTGGTTAAAATACGGAGTCCCGCTAGTCGTTGGCCGCTCTCTTCACTCTCATGCCCGAATTCACCTCCCAGCAATTTGTCCAACGGATCATTGATGTCGGCTTGGCCGAGCAGCGGCAGATTGACCAAGCAATCAGCGAGTTGGGGATAGGCGATCACCCGATCGACGCCGTCATCGAGACCCTTCAGAGGCGAGGCCTCCTAACGACCCTTCAAACTGACAAGATCTTGAAGGGCGATCGCACAGGATACTTCTACGGAGACTACAAGGTCCTGTATCTGATTGGGGCTGGTACATTCGCCCGCGTCTATCGCGCCGAGAAGGACGGAAAAGTCTACGCGGTCAAAGTCCTAAGAAAGCGTTTCCGGGACGAAATGAAGGAGCTGGAACAGTTCCTTCGTGAAGGAAGCATGGGCTTGAAGTTGAGGCATCCCAATATCGTTGAGATCACGGATGTCGTGCCAGACAAACGAAATCCTTTTCTGGTGATGGAGTTCGTCGAAGGCCAAACATTGCGAGAGTTAGTGAGAATTCGGGGAAAGTTGCCCGCAGATTTATCACTCAAATTAATGCATGACATTGCTTCGGGTCTCGCTTATGCAGCGTCACTCGGCATCGCTCACCGTGACCTCAAACTCTCCAACGTGCTCATCAGTTCTGATGGCAGAGCAAAATTGGTTGACTTTGGATTGGCGGCGCTATCAGATCGGAACAATCCGGAGAAGATGGCTGATTGCCCGAACGCCCGAGCGATTGACTACGCTGCGCTCGAGCGAGGTACGGGCGTTCGCAAAGATGATCCCCGCAGCGACATCTATTTTGCCGGTAATATGCTTTACCACATGCTCACGGGGACACCGGCACTGACGGAAACTCGCGACCGCCTGGCCCGGCTCAACGTTTCACGTTTCCACGAGATCACACCACTTCACGAACGCGTACCCGATGTTCCGGGCATCGCGAATCACATTGTCCAACGAACCCTCGAATTTGCCCCCGAGAAGCGAGTGCAATCTGCAGCGGCTCTTCAGGCCGAAGTCAAGAAAGCGATGGAGATTCTCGCATCCGGCCGAAGCGGTGTGGGTGAGGAAGCGATCCAGGGCGGAACGTCCGTCGAAGATGACGAAGATCCATCAACTGAGGGAGAGGGATACATCGTGATGCTGGTGGAAACGAAGAAAGCGATGCAGGATGCAATCCGAGATCGCCTCAAATCGCGAGGCTATCGAGTGCTTATAATCCAGGACCCTAACCGGGCTTTGGCAAGATTCGGCGAACACGAGGAGCCACCAGCCGACTGCATCATTTTTAGCGCTGCCGAGCTTGGAAACCTGGCGGTCGAGGCCTACAACCTATTTGCCGGCCAAGAGCACACTGAGGCGATCCCTTCGATCCTCATGGCGGATCGCCGGCAGAGCCGAATCATCGCATCGGCGAGGCGAGGCCCGAACCGAAAACTGCTGCCGCTTCCCCTGAAAGTGCGAGATTTGAGGGCAACGCTCAAACAGCTTCTCTCAGGCTCGCCGCGGCGTGAGCTAGGTCACTATTGATGCCAACAAGGAAGATTGGACATTGAATAAGGGATGGGTGCTCAAGTGACTCGCGGAAATTGCCGATGAGTCAATCACCGACAAAAGCGGCGTTTCCGTTGTTGTCGCGGGATCTTGACCAAGCAGCAAACTCACCTTAATTTGCTTGGCTTATCAAAGGCGACGTGGCCAAGTGGCTAAGGCGAAGGATTGCAAATCCTTTATTCGTGGGTTCGAATCCCACCGTCGCCTCTTTTTGGGCGCGGGTCGAATTGATGTTCCCCGCAGATGCGAGTATCAGACCGCATCAATTCACCAAAGGATTTGCTGGGGCTCTTAGGTGTGGATAGAGTCAGGATTTACGCCTTTTCTTCGGTATCCTCTCTTCATGCCGCCAAGCCAAACCCACTCGGGAAGAAAAAACCGCCATCTCAACACAGCACGACGACGACTAACACTTGAAATCCTGGAGTCTAGGCAACTCATGGCTGCCGAGTCGGCTCCGGCGATCCTGCAATGGTTTGATGGTTCTTTTGACACCATCGAAGATCGTACCGTCGATATTTTCGAAACCGGCTACGGTGCCGTGTGGCTACCTCCGCCAGGCCGTGCGGATTCAGGAAACCAGAGTGTCGGCTATGACGTCTATGACCGTTTCGAATTGGGTTCACCAGATCGGCCGACACTCTATGGAACCGAAACAGGCCTTAAGCAGCTTGGCGAGCAATTTGAGGCTGCGGCAATCGACCTGCACATCGACGCGATTCTCAATCACGCCGGCTTTAGCGATCAAGGTACACCTGGTTTTGTCGACGCGGGTGGGTATCCGGGTCTCGCCATCACGCTTGATAACGCCATCGATGGCGACTTTCACAGCGGTTTTGATACTGGCGTGCTGCAGGGAAGACTCTCTG
>JBCCKZ010000090.1:0-12542 GCA_039027135.1 Planctomycetota bacterium | reverse complement strand
TTCGAAAAGGTTGTGGGCACCACTCATTCAGAAAGCTCCATGATCACCTCTTCGCACTCGACGAAACGATCCGATTCGGTTGACCATCGACGCCCCGTCTCCTCAAAGCCACACTTCTCAAGCACACGTGCGGAAGCCACGTTTGAAACAGCGACGAGGGCGCGTAAGGGTCGCACGGGAACCTCCACTAAGAGCAAACGCATTGACTCGCTAGCGATCCCTTTCCCCCAATACCTCCTATCAATCCAATAGCCTACGCATGTCGAACCATCTGAGGGGAAGCAAGAGACGCAACCAACGAATACCTCTCGATAGACAACGGCTCGCACGAAGACATCCGGATCCGTCATGATTTTTGCCCAACGCCGATCGAAGGACAGCCTATCTTGTGGCTTCATGAAGGCCACGCGATTCGACTCGGGATCCGATTGGATTTGGAACAGAGCATCCAGATCGATCGCTGTGATATTTCGGATTCGAACGTCTTGGTTCATCTGCCTTATAAAGCCCCACGAAAGTGATGTAAATTATCATGAGGCAGCTTCCAAGACAGCATCATTCGCGTCGAAAGAACGAGCGAGGCTATCGTACCCGTGCGATGAAAGCTAGTCGTCATTGACTCCCATTTGATCTCCATGAACCAGAATACAGACGCCAACGGTGCTGCAATGTCGAGTCCGAAAAGGCTAATCATTGCTTTTGCGTGGCTGATCGGGGCAAGCGTACTCGCGGGCTGTGTTTGGATCACGGGAATGCTGATGTTTGCCTTTTCTGGAGACAGTGTGAACGCTAGCAAAATACCCGACTGGCTGGAGCCCACCGTGCTGCTTGGTTGGCCATGTTTTCTGGCAGCTTCAGTGGTCCTCCCCCCTTTACTTTTTGCCCTCGGAAGAACGAATCGCATCTGCCTCTTTACAACTATCGGCTGTGTTTTGTTGTCAACTGTGTTCTACCTGGTTTGCTGGATCACCTTGGTGTCGATATCCATGACCTAAAGCAATTGCAGGTCGCCAGTGATCGCGTCAATCTTGTCGACGACGTCTGGGCCAATTGCAAGGCATGTATTTGTAGGCACTCCGTGGAACTCTGTTTTGCCACTGTCTGTGATCAGGTGCACTTCTAAGCCGGCTTCTTTTGCGAGTCGCTCGATATCCAACAGTTCTTCTTCACTGTCGACGCGACAACAGACCTTTGCGAATGATCCCGTCAGCCAAGCTCGCTGGGCATCCGTGAAGTCAGCCAGCGAGACTGAGTCACTCGTGTTGAGTCGATTGCTAAGAAACGCCATCGAGGCATGAGCCCCTTGGGCAATTTGCTTTCCACGTCGCATCTTTAGATCGTGTCGCATGACGATCACCTGTTTGAAGAGTGTCTTTAATGGCATGGCCTACTCCTGGAACTTGTTGTTGTGATCTTTTGAAAAGTCTTGACGAACGAGTGAGCCGTGACCCTAATACAAACGGCGTGAATGAAGGGCTCGGGCAAAACCGATACCAATGCCAGCCAAATCCTCGCATCACACAATCAGCGAAGACACTCAGAGCGGCCCAAAGGGTTCACCTCCGAATCAAGATTCCGCTTTCAAAATCTCAAGTGCACGCATCAACGCTGCATCGCCAGATGGATCACCCTTCACATCAATCTCGGGGGACACACCTCGTCCCTCGATCGGCGTTCCGTCAATCTCCGTTGAGACCCACCTTGAGAACCAGACCTTTAGACCATTGCTAAGCTCGATGGGCCTCGGGTTGCCGCTGGCGCCTCGTGTGGCACTACCTATGACAGTCACTCGGTCGATCGCTTTGAACATAAACGCTATTCCTTCTAAACTACTCACACACCCCCCATCAATAAAACAAACGACTGGATACGCCGGAACTTGCTTTGGTCCGGGCATGACTGTTCGGGGAATCGGCGAGGACGCCCTACCATCTTCAAAAGTGATTGCACGAGCATACTCGATCGTTTGGCTTGTGAAGCAACCGGCGATTTCTTTCGCCCGATTCTCGTTGCCTCCCCCATTTCGACGCAGGTCAATGATCATTCCGGAAACGTCTTTCAGAGCCGTCATAGCTGAGATGAATGCTTTATAGTCAGCGTCACTGGGCAAAGCATCGACCGAAACATAGGCCACTTGTCCCATGCGGCCGATGCCTCCGATCAATCCCATCCGGCGGTAACCAGACAATGCCCCACGAATCACCGATTTGGAATACTGAGGGGTATGAGATGAAGCAGAAGTCCACTTTCGATCACCGTTTGGCATCTCAACCCAAACATGGACATCTCGCATTTTCGAGAGCATCGCAATGACGACCTTCGCAAAGTCCTCCACCGACTTTGCCTTCGAAGCAGGCTCGGAGTATTCCGCTTCCAGCACATTCCAATTGATGTCCTTCAATTTGGTGAAGCTGTACTGACTCCGCAAACCCGCGATCAACTCATCGAACGGTTCTCCCGCAACCAATCGTTCTACTGAGACACTACGGATGACCATTTTCCCCGTTTTGGAAAGGAATAGGACAACGGTTGACTTGGTCGTTGGCTCGGGGACCCTGAACGACATAGAAGCCGTTGACATCTGGTTTCTCGAAGATACGTCTTCGACTTTCAATCCGAGCCGTTGACTTCGTTCGCCAAAGAACAAGACTCCAACATAACAATTATCAAATTGATTTTTCTCGCGTACGACACCGGTCGCTAACACGTCTGCTTTCAATTGATAGGCTTGACCAGGCTTTAGCGGTAGCTCCTGTGAAACCATTCTCCACGCTCTTGTGCTACGATCACCTGACAAAGCAAGTCCTGATGACGCATCACCCGAAACTTGTGAAACCATCTTGGACGCTCTATCACCAGCACCGATATCGATTGCCCAATCCAATGGTTTGGAATTCTCCCATCGGTCAAATCGGCCGTTGCGAAGCAAGTTGGTTTGAGCTTGTGCGATCGCCATCGCTTGCGACGCCAAGGCAACAATCCAAATGATCTTCAATCGAGCATTGGTCATCGTGTTTCTCATAGACGTATTCGAATCTAAACAGGCAAGCCAAATAGCCTTTTTACCGAGTCGCTCTGGGCTATTCCAATTTCGGGACGTCAGGCAATCGGTTGGAAAGATCAGTTATTGCTTACCCGTTATAAATTAACTTGCGCTCGGACTTCGCGTCGGTGGTACCATAAAGGTCAAAATGAGGCGGTCCTAATCATTTAGAATCGCAAATCGCGTATTTTTCGGGCAACATGCGAAAGGGGTACTTTGAATGAGTGAAGTGGGCCATGCAATTGATCCGGTTGATCGAGCTCGAATGGAAGAGTTTGGTTCGGACGTAAAACGCATTCGAAGCTGGCTGCAACAGACGGTTGTTGGCCAGGATGAAACGATTTCTCAGCTGCTCACCTGTGCACTCACAGGCTCGCATTCACTATTGGTGGGGGCGCCGGGTTTGGCAAAAACGCTAATGGTGAAATCGATGGCCACGGCGTTCGGTTGGAAATTCTCTCGAATCCAATTCACACCCGACCTGATGCCGACGGACATCACGGGCTACGAGCTGCTTGGCCGGGCTGAAGATGGTTCAAATTCGATGGTTTTCCGACCCGGACCGGTTTTTGCAAACCTGGTGCTAGCCGATGAGATCAATCGTGCCGCTCCAAAAACACAGTCGGCTCTGTTGGAAGCGATGGGCGAAAACCATGTGACCGTGGGCGGGCAAACCTATCCGCTGGACCCGCCATTCCTCGTGGTTGCCACACAGAACCCAATTGAACAGGAAGGTACCTACCCACTGCCAGAAGCCCAGCTCGACCGATTCATGATGCAGGTTCATGTCGAGTATCCCAAACCTGCCGAAGAACGCGAAATTGTTATGAAAACAACTTCGGCTGACTTGGAACCCGTCACCGGCGACATGTCAGTTTCCACTTTTCTTGAAATGCGGAAAACGATCATGGCGGTCCCGGCACCCGAGCATGTAATTGATTTTGCCGTCGCGCTTTGTGGTGCCTCGCGACCTACTGATGAGAGAGCCATCGCAACCGCAAGAGAGTATCTCGCATTCGGAGCTGGCCCACGTGGTGCGCAGAATCTTGTCCTGGCCGCCAAAGCAAACTCGCTGATCGACGGCCGACCAGCTCCGACGGTCGAGGACATCGAGCGAATTGCAAAGCCAGTACTTCGCCATCGGTTGATTCTGAATCACCGCGCCTTGGGTGATGGAGTTGTCGCTGACCAAATCATCGAACAATTGGTAAGCCATTGCCAATCAAATCCATCCTGGTGGCAAGCCAAATCAGCGTCATGATGCTTAGCGCTAATCCAGAAGAAACAAGCGAGGAAACTTCTCCTTTTCTCGACGTGTCTGCCTTGAGTGGATTGGAAGCGATGCGTTTTTCAACGAAGCGACGCATCGACGGTCACTATAGCGGTCGGCATGTTGCCCAGCGTCATGGTGGCGCGGGTCAGTTCATTGATTCACGTGAATATGCTCCGGGTGACGACTTACGTCGCTTGGACTGGCCGGCGATGGGGCGAACGGGAAGAGCGTATGTTCGTCTCTACCAAGATGAAACCAATTTATCATGCATTTTGAATATCGATGCCAGCGGATCAATGCACTTTGGAGCCAAGTCAGCGACGGACGCGTCAGGATCAAAACTTGAATGGGCTCAGTTCTTCGCCACTGCTCTTTCGCATCTAATCGTACAAGGTCGTGATCAAGTGGGAATATCGGTTGCGAGTGACTCGTTGATGGTCGGCAAGCAGGCAACGGTTTCAAGCCCCGTTGATTCCCCCAACGACTCAACCAACTACATGGCGCCCTCGGCATCACCTCGCCAGGTGCGTCGCTTGCACGAAAGAATCTCAGAACTTCGCGCCCTCGGCAGCACTCCTCTTGGCCAATCACTACAAGAGTTGTTCCTGAAGGTAAGACGCCGAGCGGTCTTGATGGTCATTAGTGATTTCCTTGTTCAACCGCTTGATGAAACGCTCAGGGCACTTCGCCAGTTCCGGGGTCGCGGCTGGGAAACGATTGCCGTTCATGTAGTGCATCCTTTAGAACGTAGTCTTCCTGATGGGATCGCGTTTCGATTCGCGGGCATGGAAGGAGAGGCCGCCATCGACTGTCGCCCATCAGAAATTCGCGACGCCTATCGAGCAAAGTTTGCATCGCATTGCTCGTTGGTGCGAGACGGTTTATTGGGCAGCGGCTGCGACTACCGAGTGTTCTCGACTGATCAATCGTACCTCGATGCCGTGCGGTTTTTCATGGTTCCGCGTAGTGGCTGATTATGGGGTGGCTGATTATGGGGTGGCTGATTGTGGGGTGGCTGATTATGGGGTGGCTGATCATGGGCATGACTGATCCAGCGGTTGAGAAGGAGGCAAGTCCAAGATGGGTTTCCTGAATCCCTGGGCGTTGGTCGTGGGCGGTCTTGCCGTGGGTTTGCCTTTTGCCGTGCATTACCTAACCAAACCGCGGCCTCAGGAGCTGCCACTTTCGACGATTCAATTCGTCTTCGAGGCGATGACCCAGCGACGCAGCCGGCAACGCCTAAGAGATTGGTTGGTTCTCTTACTGCGATGCCTGGCCATTGCTTTGATCGCGGCTGCGATTGCGCGTCCATTGTGGCGACAGTCCGTTATCGCGTCTGTATCGAACAACTCTTTGATAGCCAGGGTGGTGTTAGTTGATATCAGTCAAAGCATGGCTGCGGGAAGAGCCGGCAATCAACCAATCTCACGAGCGGTGCCACTGGCCAAGAAATACCTCTCTTCGAACGGTGCCGGAACACTCAGCGCCGCACTCGTGACGGTCTCCGCCCAGCCGGAGTCGGTCTATCAATCGCTTTCGACTAACCTGAACGTACTTAGTCGTCGAGCTGGCGAGATTAAACCTGTTCCCCAAGCGGCCAACGCCGAAGCCGCTTTGCTTTTGGCCTCGGATCTCCTCGAGGATGCTCCCGAAAACGCCCGTCGAGAAGTTGTCATCTTGAGCGATTTTCAACGATCGGATTGGGGCAATCTTTCGATGAAGGGCCTCCCCAGCGATGTCCGAATTCAATTGGAATCAGTTGCCCTCGGCAACCCTTCAAACATCGCGATTCGCCGTATCGATGCAGCTGACAAATTGGTCGTTGGACGTCCCGCGATGATCTCGATCGAAGTCCAGAATGACACTTCCGCGTCGCGAACCGTCGATTGCAAGCTAGAGATTGATGGCGGCGAGAGCTTGGTCCAGCGTGAGACGCTTCCCATCGGTCTTTCCACGTTTAGCATCGAGTTTGTTGTCGAAAGTGTTTCACCCAAATCAGGTGTGGTTGAATTGGTCGATCCCCAGGCGGGCATGCTGGGTGATGACCTGCCAATGGACGACTTTGCAACCTTCAGCATCGCTGCCCAAACACCTCCGAAAACACTTCTAGTAAGCAACCAGCATCCCGAGAGCATCCCCTCGTCAAGTTACTATTTACAACGCGCAAGCGAACAGCTGTTTGCAGAACCAAGAGTCAATCGAGTGGCAACGGATGGCTTGGATGAAGATCGGTTAAATGCGGCCGACTTGATTCTGATTGATCATGCGGGGCGACTACCGAAACAAAGCATCGACAATATCATTGATCGAGTGCGAAGAGGCGCCGGGCTGCTCTACTTTGCATCGGGAACCGTTGATGCGGTGAACCTAATAAGCTTTTCGGAGGCGGCTGCATCGTCTTTGGAGTTGCCGGTAAGATATTTGCCTCCAAGAGCCGGCGCGCCGCGTCGAGACTTGGTGATTGACTCGTTAGCGCGAAGAGACTCGCCATTCGAGATTTTTGGGGATAGCACCGACGCCGCAGTCGGCGAGTTGCATTTCGGGGGAGGACTTCGCACTGAACCGCTGGAGGAAGCCTTAGAAGATCGAGTGCTTGCCTCGCTGGATGACCAATCGGCGTTGCTTGTCTTGGCTGCCTGTGGTGGCGGCAAAGTAGCGATCTTCAACACCGATTTAGAGTATTCGAATTTTGCCGTACGTCCGGCATTCATTCCTCTGCTGGGGGAGGTTACGGGGCGTCTTTTGCGACGTGATCAATCCCAAACTCAATTCTCTTGTGGCGAATCGTTCGTCCAACTTTTGCCTCGAGCCGTGGGAGTTCAGGATGAGCTCGAGATCAAACCGGTTGGAGACTGGCCCATGATTGACGACGGTTACGGGAGTATCGAAGTCTCGGGAGGCGGAATGCTCTGGTCTTGGGATGCTCCCTCCGAACGAGGCGTCTACGGTGTCTATCAAAAGGGAAATTGCATTTCACAAGTCGCCACGAACATCCCAAAAAGCGAAAGTGAACTCAGTTTTTTGAAGCCGGAAGCTTTTAATCTTCAGGAGCGTCAGCAATCCGATCAACAGGTTGCTTTTCGGGACGCAACTGAAAGCACCGACGATAAGGACCGATTTTGGAATGTGCTATTATCAATGTGCGTTCTCGGACTACTGGCAGAGATGGTTACGCTCGCGGGGTTCCGTCATTGACTGAATAAGCATGTTAGAGTTTGACCCTCAAATTGCCGTGAGTCTTTGGCTGGCGTTAGCTTGTGTTTCCAGCGCCGCATGGTTGTGGTATTGCATCGTTGGGGCGCGAGGTTTGGGTTGGTACCGTAGGTTTTCCATCCTTGCCTTCATGCTGTTCGCTTGTGGCACACCTCTTTTCCTGCTGCTCAACCCGACATGGGTTGAGGCCATCGTGCCGCCAGCGGGACGTCCACTGGTGAGCATCGTCGTAGACGCCACCCAGAGCATGCGAACCAAGGATTGCGGTGAAGACGACCAAAGCCGATTCCGTGCGGCGTTCGATGCGGCAGAGCGTTTGCGCGAATCAGCCAACCGTCGATACGACGTACGTATTTTGCGATTTGATCAAACCCTCACGACGATCGACGAATCGGATAGTGAGCAGGCCGTCGAGAATAGGCCCGCCGGCACTCGAACAAATCTGTCGGCGACAATACGCCAGGCTTGTAACGTCGATCGTCCTCAGGGACACGCCGTTGTTTTGTTATCGGATGGTGCGAACAACGTCGGAGACTCGCTTTCGGTCACGAGAGCAGCAGACTTGGCCAACAGCCTAAACACCCCCATCTTTACGAGCACACTGGGTGGTAACGTGGGGGCTCGTAATGTCTCCATCTCAGTTCGCAACCCTCAACTGATGACGTTCACAGATCGTCGCCAAAACATTCGAGTGCGATTGAACCAATCAGGTTACGACGGAAAAGAAGTCCAAGTCTCACTCAACGAAAGTGAAGCAATCGTTGCCAAGCGAAATGTCCGGCTTTCTTCTAACGGGTTTACGGAGACCGACTTCTCGGTGATGCCAAACGAGGCCGGCTTGTTTCGCTACAACGTCGCCGTGTCTCCCGTCGAAGGTGAAGCGACACGCTCGGACAATCGAGCGAGCGTTCAGTTACAGGTCATCGATGAACCCATTTCAGTTCTCTTGATCGAAGGGAAGCCGTATTGGGATTCAAAGTTCTTGGCACGCAACCTGGCAGCCGATCCATCGATCGAATTGACCTCGTTGATTCGGGTACGCGAAGGAAGGTACATGCGTCGGACAGATCCGGCCTTGCTTGGTCAGGCAGAGGCAGGGGATTTGGATGACGACGCTCCATTCGAAGGGCAAGCGTCGCAAGAGCCCGGAAACTGGAGCGTAATACGTGGGTTGGATAGCGAGTGGAGCCGGGAGGAAAACCTCAAACAATTTCGCGTCGTTGTGCTTGGAAGATGGGTCGAGTCATTTCTCGATGACGAATCGGTAAAGAGGCTTAAGCACTGGATCAGCCATGACGGAGGCGCGCTTATCTGCTCGCGTGGCCAACCGACCAGCACGCTCGAAAGACAACTGGCTTCGCTGCTACCGGTTCGATGGTCAGGTGATTCCGAACAACGTGCCAGAGGGACTTTGACCAACTTGGGGTCATCCGCTTTCTTGATTTCTCACCAAGAAACGTCCGGCGATCCGTTGCCAACATTACCAAGCCTTGCCGTTGCGGGCCGACCGAAACTCGCGATTGGCCTACCTCGAGTACTCGTTCAAAGCGGAACCGATGCATCCGGCAACGAAGTGCCACTGATTTCTCACCAACCTTTTGGAAGTGGACAAACCGTGGTCGTGGAAGGCGCGGGAATGTGGAGATGGGCTTTTTTGCCTCCCACGGAAGCAGTGTCTCAAACCGTCTATGCGGAACTATGGCAGGGTCTTATGCAATGGTTGATTTCACAACAGGACTTGCTGCCGGGACAAGAACTCGCTTTGCGTTCGGATAGGCTGATGTATGTCAGCGGGGATAGCGTTACCGCTTCGATCGTGTCAGCGGAACAGCCCGATACAGATATCCCCGATGTTTTGCTCGAGGTCGAAGGCGATGACTTGCCTCGTCGAGTTAGCCCCGTTCCCAGTGGTAAAGCTTCCGGATTGTTCCATGTGGACTTTGGCAAGCTTGAAGCCGGACACTACATCGCAAGACTCGAGGGCCTCGACTCGAGAACCCCAGGATCGACCACTGAGTTCGATGTTCGTGATCCTTGGTTCGAGAGTTTGGATGTCGACGCCCGCCCTGGATTAATGCGTCAGATTGCCGAACACAGCGGCGGGGCTATGGTTCCGGCCGAAAACATTGATTCAGTCGTCAATGCCTTCGACGAGTTTCTTGCTGACAGTCGGACCGAACGTTTTGAACGAACAACCTTGTGGGATCGACCATGGGTACTCTTGAGTGTGCTGGGACTGTGGGGAACCACGTGGGCTCTCCGGCGTAATAGCGGGCTAGTTTGAATGACAAGTGATAAACGAGATCGAGTTATGGGAAACGTAAGGACGACATGACCATGGATCAGCATCAATCCGCTTCGGCAAAATTCGGTCGGTCGCTTGCTCCGCTTAGGCAGCGGGCCATTTGGCTTAGTGCCATGGTGGCGATCGCGGCCGCGGCGATCGCCGGGCTAGCCATTCTGATAGTGTCGGCTTGGGTGGACCTGGCATCACCGCTCTCCTTCAATGTCAGAAAATGGTTGCTGCCGTCGGCGTTGCTGGCCAGCGTCGTATCGGCAATCGCTTGGTGGTTCTGGGATCGGTCTGGCAGACGGGAAGCCGAGCTAGTACGCAAAGTCGATCAGAGTCGCCACGAAAACGTTGGTGTTATGACTGGATACGACTTGGACGTTGCTTCGATGCGTTCGGCACAACAAGGCAAAGCAGATGAATCAGGTTCAAACCGTTTTACGAATTCCCTCGCATCGATCGCCAGCGAACAGGCGCAGAGGCAATGCGCCGCTGCGGAACCAGCAGTTGTTCTTCCAAGCGAACAGACACGTAAGTGGTGGTTTTGCTTGGGCGCGGTCGCATCTCTCATCATATTGTTTGCCATCGCGATGCCATCACTGGCGATGACGCAAGCCGGAAGGATCTTTCGCCCGAGCGAAGATCAACTTCCCTACAGCCCAACAAGCATATCGGTTTCCCCTGGAGATCATGAATTGCTCTTTGGGGAAGATTTCGAAGTCGTCGCAACAACAGCCGGACCATCGCTGGACAACCTAGAACTTGTTTTGGAATTCGACGACGGAGCGATCGAGGTCGTTCCCATGCTCAGTGATGGTGAGTCAAGATTTCGAACGTTCATCACTCGGGTCACCGACTCCGCTGACTATTACGTTCTCGGTTCCGGTAGCCGCTCCGAGACACATCGCTTATCTGTTCGCATGACACCTCAATTCCGAGATATTAAGTGCCGAGTGTTACCTCCGTCCTACACAAGGCAAATGGCCTATGTCGGCTTGATCCCGCGAAATGGCATTGAAGGCCTGGGAGGCACGGAGGTGTCTTTGCAAATTGAAAGCAATCGTCCGCTTTCAGGCGGCGTGATGTCGATCTTTTGGGACAATGGCGAGCAAGAGCAAGTTGAAGTGGCTCCGATTCAAACGAAGGAACGCAAAGTCGGATCGCCAGATGATGCGGTGTCACCGGAATCGCGTCGTAACCACTCATTCGTCAAGTATGAGGTCGACCCAGGAAATGTGGTTTTGGGTCATTTTGACATCGTCGATTCCGGGCGTTTTGAGATCTCACTTCGGGATATTGATGGCATTGAAAGCAGCCAGCCCTTTGAGGGTGCTATCCGGCAGCTAAAGGACCGAGCCCCCGTCGTTCGGCTCTTGCAGCCAAAGCAAGTCTCATTGGCAACACCCGATGTGGCGCTCCCGATCGTGGTGGCGGCTGAGGACGATTATGGCTTGTCCTTGGTTCGTCTCTATCGAGGCCTCAACCAATCACCGCCAATTCCTGTTGCATTACCATTCGATGAGTCCAACTCGCGAGCTCGTTTACAGACCTCACTTCCCCTTCATCAATACGGATTGCAGCCCGGGGATGAGATCACGCTATTCGCGCGTGTCGAGGACAATGATCCGGCTGGGGCCAAGGGGGCCGAGAGTTCGATAGCGACCGTGCGGATCATTTCACGAGAACAACTCGCCCAGATGCAATTGCGAAAACGGGGTGTTGAAGCACTCGTCAGCAAACAACGCCGAATCCAACGATTGATGGACAGTCTCCGAAAAGAGCTTGAGAGGGCAGAAGAGGCGAGCGAGTCAGAAAAAGAAGCTCAGAACGCTGAGGAACAAAGTCAATCGGAAGGCAAAGACGGGGATTCCCAAGCGTCCAAGGCGTTGGAGCAAGCAAGAAAAGCAGCAGCGGAGGCCGCGGCAGGAATGCGTGAAATGAGTCGACAAGAATTACCGGTCGATATCGATCGCGAGATGAACCAACGTCTTCAAGAGATGGCAAAAGAGATGGACGACGTCGCAGCCAAGCTGGCGGAGCTTCAGAAGAAATCGGAAGCCAACGGTGGGTTGTCCAAACAAGAACAAAAGGAGTTCCAAGAGTTAGTGGAACGGGTTGGTCAACAGCGAAAGAAACACGATCAACAAATGATGAGTCCCACCAGTGATCTATCGAAAATCTTGCCGCTGGCGATGGATCAGCAGCGTTTTATACGACTGGCTGCACGACAGCGCGCGTTGGCGACTCGGATGAACGCGTTGAAAGAAGAGCGATTGGATTCACCCGATTCGATGCGTCGTGCGGAGCAGCTTCGTATCGAGCAAGAGCAATTACAAACCGCTCTGAATGATCTGCTTGATGATATCGAATCGCATGTCAATGCACTTCCTAACGATGAGGACCTGGACACCCTAAGACAAACGGCGACTCAGTTTGTTGAAGAGGTTCGCCAGAGCCAAGCGGATGCAATGATGCTCGATACACAGATGTCGCTCCTCGATGAGGATCATCCGGGTGCTTCGTTCAGCTGCCAGCGAGCCGCTAGTATTCTCGAGTCGTTCATCTCCCAATGCAATTCAATGGGAGACAAAGCTTGCAAGAACTGCAAGGCTAAGTTCAATCCATCCAATGGTTGTCCAAACCCAGGCAATTCCATTGAGCAATTGCTGGCACAAATGGGACTGGGTGGATCTCCCGGATCCAAACCGGGAAGTGGTCCAGGC
>JBCCKZ010000089.1:0-12559 GCA_039027135.1 Planctomycetota bacterium | reverse complement strand
GAATCAGAGGCGATTGTCCGACGCTATGACGCTAGTTTTGTCGAGGCGGAAACGGTTGGTTCAGTGCTTTTGTCATACACCCTTTTGGCGAAGCACTTTGATCTTGAGGAAGTGCTTGTCTGCGACACCAATCTTCGCGATGGTGTTTTGCATGAGATGGCCGGTGGGAGTCCGTGGACCGAAGATTTTCAAAAGCAGATCATTCGGTCTAGCATCTCACTCGCCCGCCGCTTTGGTGCGGATGAAGATCATGCCCAGAACGTTGCCGAACTGGCCCGAGAATTGTTCCACCAGCTCGCTCCCGTGCATCAACTGGGCACAAAATTTGAAGTCTTTCTTTATGCAGCAGCGATGCTATTTGAGATTGGCTTGTCGATTAACACGCGTTCCAATCACAAACATGCGTTTTACCTAATTCGTAATAGCGACATCTTTGGGCTCTCAGAGAGAGAAGCTTTGTTGGTCGCTTTGGTCGTTCGCTACCATCGTCGCGCGACGCCACAGGCTTCTCACGAGGCCTTTGCGGGCTTGCCGCAAAGTGATCGTGTTGCGGTTTCGAAGATGGCCGCCCTGCTCCGCATGGCCATTGCACTGGATGACACGCGAAGTGGCAGGATTCGGCGATTGCGCTGTTCGACGACTCAGTCAAGTTGTGAGATCGAGGCTTTGGGCGTCGACGATGTTTCTCTCGAACAAGTCGCCATGCGGTCAGCTGCATTGCTCTTTCGAGACGTGTTTGGCATGCAGGTCGCGCTGCGTGGTGGTGGTGCAGTCGACGGTTGAGCCCTCCGATGAACGATACTCCGTCTGTCGCAACGCCCACCCTACCCTATCGGATTGGTTGCCCGGTTTGGAATTGTGAGCATTGGTCGGATGACGTTTATCCCGCTGGCACGGCTCGAAACCAGTATCTGCGTTGGTACACGCGATGCTTTAATACGGTCGAAGGCAACGGGACCTTCTATGGACTTCCCACACCGGCTGCCGCGTCACGCTGGGTAGAGCAAGCAGCCGTTGGCTTCCATTTTTGCTTCAAAGTTCCTCGCGTGATCACGCACGATCTGCGTTTGGTTTCGGCGGAAGAGGAGACTCGGGCTTTCCTCGGGTTTCTCGAACCATTCGCTTCGGCAGATCTTTTGGGGCCTGTGATTCTGCAATTGGGCCCCGATTTTTCCCCTGAGTTTTCATCGGCCCTCAAGTCCTTTCTTGAGGCTTGGCCAGTAGATATTCCGCTGTCGGTCGAAGTAAGGCATTTGGATTGGTATGACGAATCCGATAACGAGGCGAGGTTGGATGAGTGGCTGTGTGTTCATGGTTTCGATAAAGTCCTTTTCGATTCAACGGCGTTATTTCAGTCACCGCCTAGCGACGAGCACGAACAGAAAAGCCAGAATCGGAAGCCTCGAACACCGGTACGTCGTACCGTTACTGGGAGCCGGCCCGTGATGAGATTGATTGGCCGAAATGACCCTTCTTTGGTGGAGTCCCACTGGGAAGCCTGGGCAGAAACGATTGATCGGTTCGTGGATCGAGGATTGACGCCCTACGTCTTTACCCACGCGCCAGCCGACGCGATGGCCCCAACACTGGCGAGGCAAATGGCTGATCGAATTGCCTTGTCGATCGTCGGTGATCAAAACTATCGGTTGCCACCGCGACCGTTTGTGGTCAATGAACAGTTATCCCTCTTCGATTCATGATGATGCATTTCAAGCAGCTCCCGAGGCACTTCATGATTGCTCGCTTCATATGGGTGATCCCGATGGCAATTTTTCTGTCTGATTCGAATGCACAGGATCGAAATGATTATCAGCGTCGGCGTAGGGATGGCTATGAGAGTCAACGAAATCAGCTTGTTGAGCAGAAAATCGTTTCGGCGGGGGTAACTGATCCTCGTGTTCTCGATTCAATTCGAGACACTCCAAGGCATGAGTTCGTCCCGCCATCACAACGTGGTCGAGCGTACTTTGATATGGCGCTGCCGATCGGGCATTCACAGACGATCAGTAGCCCTTTCATTGTGGCATCGATGACCGAGGCCCTTGAACCGAATCCTGAAGACAAAGTGCTCGAGATCGGTACCGGAAGTGGCTATCAGGCTGCTGTCTTGAGCCCGCTTGTTGATTCGGTGTACTCGATCGAGATTGTCGAGCCACTTGGCATCCAAGCCGCCAAGGTGCTTCGAAAGCTTGATTACGACAATGTATTTACGCGGGTGGGTGATGGCTTTCTGGGTTGGCCTTCAAAGGCGCCATTCGACAAAATCATCGTGACCTGCAGCCCCGAGTCCGTTCCCCAGCCGCTTATCGACCAACTGGCTGAGGGTGGTTCGATCATCATTCCGGTCGGTGAGCGATACCAGCAAACGCTTTACCGCATGACCAAACGTGATGGCGAGTTGGTTCGTCAACCTCTTCGTCCAACGTTGTTTGTGCCCATGACGGGCGAGGCTGAAGAAGATCGTCAGCAGCAGCCTGATCCAGAGAACCCCATGGTCGTCAACGGTGACTTTGAGTTGACGGCACGAGAACACTTTGTCGAGCTGGCCAAGGCAGGCCGAGCCGCCGACCCGCCCTCCGCCGACCCTCATGCCGATTTTGTTCCGGGCTGGTACTACGGTCGTCAGGTTCGACATGTGAAGCAACGCCAGCCGGGTTCCTCGAGCGTTCGAAACCATGTTCGTTTTGAGAATGAGACGACGGGGTTGAGCTCACACCTGCTTCAAGGCATCGCGATCAGTGGCAAGGCTGTACCCAGTGTGAGGCTTTCGGCTCGTTGCCGTACCGAGAACGTCAAACGAGGAAGTACGGGCGACCAGCAGCCCGCGTTGGCGGTCACGTTTTACGACGAAGTGCGACGTGAGCTGGCGACCTATGTCGTGGGGCCGTTCCGCGGCACCAAGCCGTGGAGGAACTACTACCGAATTCTGACTGTGCCGCCGCAGACCACCGAGGCCATCGTTCGGATCGGCTTATTTGGCGCCACGGGTGTTGCTGAATTTGACGAGGTTCGTCTCGAGCGTCTCGACTGAACAGGCGGTGTGTCGCCCCAGCACAGCTTTCGCCCCAGCACAGCTTTCGCCCCAGCACAGCTTTCGCCTGGGCACAGCTTTCGCCTGGGCACAGCTTTCGCCTGAGCACGGGTGTTGCTCGAGCACGGGTGTCCATGGTCGACCGAGGTGCTTTTGATGCTTCTGTGCTCATAAGAAACGCTAGCATGAAATAAAATAGACCCTATTTTCGTTATGTCTCTCATTCGTCCTTTTTTGCCTAGATCGCTTGTTCGCTAAACTCGTCTCGTTACATTAGCGGTTGCGGACTTTATCGCGACAATTTGTACAAGGAGTATGGTTGGTGAAGAAAAGACGATGGATCTGGCTAGCAGCTGGATTGATTTGTGTGGCTCCGATGGCGGAAGCTGGTGGATCTTGGGGAGGTTCTTCCGGCGGGTCGTCGGGCGGCGTTTACGGCGCAAGCAGTGGCGGTTCGTCAGGGGGTGGATTCTTTGCCCGGCTGGCAGCAAGACACGCTGGGTCCTCTGGCGGTAGCAGCGGCGGATCATACGGAGGCAGCAGCGGCGGATCGTCCGGTGGCTACGTCGCCCTGCGATACTCAGCAGGTTCCTCTGGCGGGTCATCCGGTGGCTCTTCGGGCGGCGTTGCTGTCGGTTCATCTGGCGGCTCTTCCGGTGGCAGTAGCGGTGGCCATGTTGGTCCAATCAAGCGATTCGTTGCCCACATGCAGGCGAAGCGAGCTGCCTTCGCAGCAGGCAGCAGCGGCGGATCTTCGGGTGGTAGTAGCGGTGGCTCATCCGGCGGTAGCAGTGGAGGCTACGTCGTGGCTCGACCAGTGGCATACGTTGGGGGATCCTCCGGTGGGTCTTCAGGCGGAAGCAGCGGCGGAGCGGTTCGTACTCAAGTTCACTACGCGGCACCTGTGCCGTTAAGTCATACAGCACCTGTCGTCCGAACTCATCGGATTGCTGCATCCTCTCCGAGCATTGCCGCCCCGATTGACTCAAGCGTCGGATACGAAAGACCAACCGTGGGCACGCCTTTCCGATCGGCCATGGCTAAGGCTCAAAAGGCGTCAGCATCTGGTTCGAGCGAAGCCCAGCCGAGTTATGCGGCGAGCCGCCCTGCCGTCAAGAACGATACGGCGATGCTGACCCTGCGTGTGCCTGAGTCGGCTGAGGTTCTGGTCAACGACCACCCCACGTCCTCCAAGGGTGAACTTCGCCAGTTTAAGTCTCGTGGTCTTAAGGAAGGTTTCGTTTACACGTATGTCATCAAAGTGGACTACACCGATGAGTCCGGTGAAGATCAAACACTCACTCGGAGCATTGATCTGACGGCTGGCGATATCGAGGAAGTCAGCTTTGTAGACGATGTCAAAACAGAAGCTTCTCCATCTAATGAAGAATTGGACGAGGTTGCTTCGCAAGAGCCACCCACCACGGTTGTTCAGTTAATGGTGCCAGGCGACGCTAAAGTTGAATTGGCAGGCAATCCAACGCGAGGAACTGGCGAGATTCGTACTTTCCGTACGAAGCAGCTGAAGGCTGGCGAGACCTGGGATGAGTACACCGTCAAGGTCACGGCGATGATCGATGGATCACCCGTTGCTCAGTCCAAAACAGTTAGCATCAAGGCTGGGACGGTGACCAAGTTGGAGTTTGACTTCGACCAGTCATCTCTCGCTAGCAACTAACTTTGATATCACGCGAGTTCCTTCGCCACGAGAAGGACTGCGGATTCGAGACGAATTTGAGAAGCGACCACGCCTTGGGTGTGGTCGCTTTTTTTGTTCTGTCGCGAATGTTTCTGGAGATTTGCGGCTGATTGAGTAATCTCCAAGGAGACTCGCGTCAGCCCCGGCTGGGTGTTCGGCCAGGCAATGATATTTCGAATGACAAGACGAAGTTGTATTGAGCTCGCGTAAAGTCCAAGCCGCCGAAGAACGAATCCCCGAGCCCTCGATGCCGACAAGGCCGTTGGGGAAATGGCAATGGGTGATTTCGCTTGGAATCCTATTTCATCTGGTCGCTGTTGTGCTTCCGCCCTTGGCCTACCAAAGCGACGGTCCGGCGGGTATTTCTCCCGTCATTCAAGCGGCCACTACTCCGGTGCGTCCGTATGGTGAGTTCCTGCATTTAAATCGAGGATACGCATTCTTTGCCCCTGATCCCGGTCCCAGTCACCTCTTTCAGATTGCCCGTCTCGACGAAGAGAATTTTCCCTTCGAAGAATGGATGTACCCCAGTTTGGATCACCAATGGCCTCGGCTGGCCTACCACCGACATTTTATGTTGGCTGAGTATCTCAATCGAATTCATCGGCCTGTCGATCTGCCGGAGGGTTTAGATCCATCGATCATTGTTGATCTCAAGGCCGAACGACGAAGGTATGAGTATGTTCGCAGATCCATGATTGAGAAAATGCGAAAAGAGTTGTCGCACGATAATATTGCACTGCGACGAATTGAACATGCGCTGCTGCTTCCGCAGGATTACTCATCAGGCATCCCGATCAACGATCGCAGGACATACCAGGTTTTAGGTGATGGGCCCGTCTTTAGCGAACCTGCATTAAGCGAGGAAGTTCCAACGCCCCAAGATGCTGGCGCCAACGAAACAATCACCGACCCGAAGGTGCCTTCGTGATGAAGTCTGTCGTAGGTTCGTCGTTTGGCCTTGCAAGGCAATGGCTCACCGAAAGTGCTGAGGCTTGGAGTCGATTTTGGTTCACGCCATGTTCCCCCCGGGTCATTAGCGTGCTGCGAATCCTCGCGGGGGCGATGCTGGTCTACAGCCACCTCGTCTGGGCGATGGATCTCGGGAGTTTTCTAGGGCCCGATGCTTGGATCGATAACGATACCGCGAAGTCTCTCCACGATGGAAGCTTCGGATTCTCTGATGCAGCTCGTAGTTATCTTTGGAATATCGATTCCATGGGCTTGCTGTGGGCTCATCATGTTGTTGCGATCTTGATTGCTATTGCTTTTACTTTGGGTTTTCTGACTCGTTTGAGTGGGCCGCTGTCTCTGTTCCTCCAATTGATGTTGTTGCATCGATTGACGGGAATGTTATTCGGGCTTGATCAGATCCTGACTTATTGCCTGATGTATCTTTCGATTGGACCCTCCGGTGCGTGCTATAGCGTCGATGCTTGGCTGCGCAGACGTTTGACCGGGGATCGATTGGCATGGCTTTTTCCAGCGGATCGACCATCGGTGTCTGCGAATGTGGCTACTCGCTTATTGCAGATTCACCTTTGCGTGATCTATTTCTTTGGGGGTATCGCAAAGGCCCGCGGGACTACTTGGTGGGACGGCTCCGCGATGTGGCTTTCGGCCGCAAACTACGAGTACCAATCGGTTCCGCTGACTTGGATTGTCGACTACCCGAGATTGGGAGCCCTGTTGTCCAATGCGACGATGCTTTGGGAGCTTAGCTATGTCGCTTTGATTTGGCCAAGGTTGACTCGCCCCGTTTTTCTAGTCATCGCGGTGATGGTTCACGCGGGTATCGGGATTTTTCTGGGCATGATCACTTTTGGAACAATGATGATCATTGCCAACTTGATCTTTGTTTCACCCAAGTTGTTTTCGTGTCAGTCATGCGAAGCATGAATCACGAATTGGCAATCAATGATTGGCCCGTCATCTCTTCGGGTTTTTCAAGTCCCATCAGATGAAGAACCGTCGGCGCGATATCGGCAAGTCGGCCGCCCTTGAGTAGTTCTTTACCCTTTGAACCTGCATCGACAACGATCAAGGGAACGTCAAATGTTGTGTGGGCTGTGTGGGGTCCTCCGGTCTTAGGATCGACCATTTGTTCACAGTTGCCGTGATCTGCGGTGACCACGAGCGCCCCGCCTTTGTTTAGTGTGGCCTCGACGATCCGGCCGACGCAGGCATCTACTTTTTCGACGGCAGCGACGGCCGCTTCCAGGACACCGGTATGGCCTACCATGTCGCCATTGGCGAAGTTGACCACGATTAAGTCAGCCTCACCAAGTTCAATCTGCTCCAGTGTTCGAGTAGCCACTTCCTCGGCCGACATCTCGGGCTTTTGGTCGTAGGTTGAGACGTCGCGAGGGGAAGGTGCCATGCCGCGATCCTCTTCTGAAAACGGATCATCACGGTAGTCGTTAAAGAAGAAGGTCACATGTGGATACTTCTCCGTTTCAGCACACCGGAATTGATGAAGGCCTTGGTCAGCAATGTACTGACCCAGGATGTTGGGCATTTTGGGAGGTTTCTCAAAGATGATGTTGACCGGCAAACCTGTCTCGTAGCCTGCCATCGTGGCGAAAAACAGGTTCTCGATCTTTTCGCCTCGGTCGAATCCTCCGCCTTGGATTTCAGACCACGGTTCGTTGTCGAGGACGAATGCTTTGGTCAGTTCTCGAGGGCGGTCTCCGCGATAGTTCATGAAGATGACCGCGTCACCCGGTTTGACTAGAGTGAGCGAACCATTGTGGGGGATGCTTGTTGCCTCGACAAACTCATCGCCTGATCGGCTGCTGTCGGTGGGGTGATCATAATAAGCTTGAACGGCAGCGTCGGCCGTTGCGGCGGTTCGCTCAGAGCCTTTGGTCAGCATCTCATATGACTCTTGGACCCGCTCCCACCGAAAGTCGCGGTCCATCGCGTAGAAACGTCCAATCACGCTCGCGATATGTCCGCAGTCGGTTTCATCAATGTAGGACTGGACTTGCTGGATGAAACCGATTCCCGATGTGGGAGACGTATCTCGTCCGTCTGTGATTGCATGGATGGCAAATTGGTCTCGGCCGAGTCCCTCGCGCGCTGCCATTTGAAGGAACGCGAGTGTATGTTCGATGTCGCTATGGACGCGACCGTCACTCATAAGGCCCAACAGATGAACGGTTCCACCGGTTGATTTGGCATGGTCGATCGCGCCCTGAATGGTTTTGTTCTCAAAGAAACGACCTTCGCGAATGGCTCGGGTGATCCGCATCACTTCCTGGTCGACGATTCGGCCAGCCCCAATATTTTGGTGCCCCACTTCGGAATTACCCATGACGCCACCAGGCAGTCCGACGTCTTCACCGCTCGTCTTGATTAAGACATTGGGGTATTCCTTCATCAAGCTGTCCGAGACCGGGGTTTGGGCTTGGACGATGGCGTTGGCTTGATCCCATTTGGAATCGGGGTTTTCACCCCAACCATCGCGGATGATCAAAACAACGGGTTTGCGGGAAGCTGTGGGCATCTAGTGATGTGATTCGGTTGGGTGGAAACAGTTAGCCGATGCGGTAATTTAGCGGCTTGCTCAATTTCCCCGAAGGCCCGTCCTTGCTACGTCATCATTTCGCAGAATCGATCAAGAAACCCGCCCAAAATGATGGCGCGAACGTGGCGAAATGGGTTCGAGCCTTGCAGTCCGATACGGGGCAGATTCCTCTCGAACATGAATCGAGTTATCGAGCTATTCGGGAGCGATCCACGCTAGGACAGATCTTCGAACTGGCGAACGGCATCCGAGACCAGATCGATTCGGCCATCGTGGTTGGTGATTCAGCGGTCAATCGAGGGCCGCAAGCGCTCATCCAGGCTCGTTGCGACCGCTACCACAACGAGATGTCTCGACAGCTTCGAGGTAGCAAACCGCGGCTCTATTGGATTGATGAGACGTCGAGCAACGATCACGTGAGATCGACGATTGAAAGGCTGCGAAATCACGATGATTCGCCGCTGGGTAGCCCACCAGGGATTTTATTGATTTGGTCGGTCAGCTCGCCAAAGGCCGAATCAGCTCTGCAGCCGTTGATCCCATGGTTGATGGAGCAAGTTGGATTTCCTCGGGTGCGATGCCTTGTGTCGGGTGCGAGTGAGTTTTCGTTTGGTGACATGGATCACCAAGTACTTCGATCTGATCAACCACTAAGCGGGCAGCGTTCGATCTTTCAACCGCCGGGCTTGTTGCCGCTGGCTCTCTTGGGGCTCAACGTGATCAAGTTTCTCGAGGGAGCTGTCGAAACGACCCGCAGCTTGAGGCGGATCTATGCGATCGACAGACATCCCGATTCTCTCGGCGAGAAAGAGCTTGAACGTCTGAAGCGGCTTGATCACGAGATGAAAACGTGGTCAATGGTTTCGACGAGACCATTGGCCCGCGCTTGCAGCCGAAACGAGCTTAGCAGTCTGGCCACATGGGTCGAATTGCTATTTCCGCAAGAGCTCATCATTCGACGAGATTCGCCGATTGAGGCTGCTGGCTCATTGCTCGCGGAGTCGGTTGTGGCTCAGAAGATTGTCCAGACGCTGGACCGCCATGATCGGATTGAAACGGATGTTGGTTTCTGGAACTCGATGGCGGCTGGGCCTGAATCTTTCGATCATTGCCTTGATGTGGGGTCGGCGGAGGTATTCGAGCTGGGGGCTTGGGGCCAAATGGAATTGCTGGCTTCCCAGGTTGCATTTGACTCCATCTCACAGAAAGACAACTAATGGCCTAAACTGCCGCAGTCGATTTACTGCTTTTTGTGAGTGATGCGTTTTGACCGCGATTTCTGATCTTTTCGAGCGACTACGCCGAGACGGCCGTAAGGCACTAATGCCATTTGTGACTGCAGGTGATCCTGATATCGGGACGACTGCGGCCGTGATTCGTGCTTTGGCCAATGCGGGTGCGGATCTATGCGAAGTGGGAATTCCCTATAGCGATCCGATTGCGGATGGACCTGTGATTCAAGCCAGTTTCCAGCGGGCGCTGGACGCCGGGTTCAAGCTCCGAGACGCGATGGAGTTAGGCACGAAACTGAATGATTTGGCGATGCCTCGTGTCACGATGGTGAGCTATGCGATCATCCATCGCGTGGGTTTGGACCGCTACATTGACGACGCGATGTCGGCTGGTTTTTCGGGTGCCATTGTTCCTGATTTGTTGGTTGAGGAGGCTGACCAAATGGCCCATTGTTGCCGGCAAAAGGGCTTTGATCTGATTCAGCTCGTCACACCCACGACGCCTAGAGAAAGACAAGTTCGGATCGCAGACTCGTCTTCGGGATTTCTCTATTACGTATCGGTTACCGGGATCACCGGCGAACGCAGAGAGCTACCGCCCGATCTAGTGGATAGCGTTGCTTGGTTAAGGGAACGCACCGAACTGCCGATTTGCATTGGCTTCGGTATCAGTGGACCGGACACGGCAGCGCAGTTGGCTCCCGTGAGCGACGGTCTGATCGTGGGGTCCGCGATTGTCAGACGCATCGCCGGCTCAGGTGATCAAGAGACGGCGGCCAACTCAGTGGCGGAGTTCGTGCAAGAGCTCAGGAGGGCAATCGAGGCCTAATCCAAATAATCGGTACAGATGGACTCATAACGTAACCGGCAAGCTTTTGCTTGTCCGGATTCTTTCAAGAATCGGTGAAGTTTGCGTGATCGACGTGGTACGTTTTCGTGCCGCCCTTCTCATCCAGCCTGCGATCGAACGCCGGGGGGCTCTGTCGATCGCAACTCGCACCGTTTCGAGAGGAAACACACCGCTATGTCCACGCAATCATCGAATAACGATTCTGCTTCCGATGTGGTAACCATTGACCGTCGTCGTTCCGATCGTCGATCGGGTGACCCACAAGCAACGGACGTCGGTGTGATGGAACAACCTCGACGAAAGACTCAGCGGCGACGTCACATTGATCCAACCACGTGTGAGCGTGATTACGACAACGCCGAAATTGAATTCATGCGTGCAATGGATGAGTATAAGCGGGCTTCGGGTCGCCAATTTCCAACCTGCAGCGAAGTTTTGGAAGTGATTCGCAAGCTTGGTTACGTTCAATTGACTGATGACCAGTTTGACCAGTTGGATTTGAGTATTGAAGAGAGTTTTCAGCCAGAAGCTTCTGATGAAGAATCCGAAGAAGCTGAATTTGAGCTCGCCTAAGGCGATCCTCCGGGGGGATAAACGCTGAGATTCCTCCGGTACCTGTGGGCTTCGCCTTGGACCTTCTTTGGCTTGGCTATCGGACTTTTGTTCGGTGGTCGTATTTGCCGGCGAGAGGGTGTTTGGGAGGTGCACGGTCCTGTCGTCCGATGGGTGCTTCTGCACCTTTGGATTCCCGCTAAGGCCATTACCATTGGTCATGTGGTTTTGGGCCAGGACACCGAGGCGCTGGAGGTCACCAGAGCCCATGAGCGGGTTCACGTGAGGCAATATGAGCGATGGGGAGTGTTTTTCGTCCCCGTTTATTTGTTTTGTAGTCTCTGGTTGTACATTCGCGGTCGAGATGGCTATCGTGAAAACCCATTTGAGGTCGAAGCGTACGCCGTGGACGATTGCCGTGGATGATCAAGAAAGAGTATCTGACCAAGTTAATGCAGCGGATGAGCATCGCGATTGCAGCGATGATCTGAACTTTTCCGACCCACAGATTTTGGGTCGCTACGAGCCGTATCTGGCGATGTTGGCGCGGATCCAGATGAGACGTGCCTACCAAGCTAAGCTTGGTGCCAGCGACATGGTCCAGCAGGTCATGATACAGGCTGTTGCTGCGTTCGAAGGGTTCAACGGCAATACCGAAGGCGAACTTCGGGCCTGGCTTCGACAAATTCTTGCCCGGCATTTGTGTCATCTTGATCGCGACATGCATCGAGACAAACGTGATGTACGCCGAGAGCAGTCGATGGAGCAAAAGCTTGCCCAGTCTTCGATGAATCTCCAAGGTTTGCTTGCCGATCATTCGCAGACGACGCCCAGCCAGAATTTGATGGCAGGTGAAGCTGTTTTGAAAATGGTCGAGGCTCTCGATGAGATTCCGGAGGCTCAAGCCGAAGCGATCCGAATGCACTATCTAGAGGGGATGAAGCTCTCAGAGGTTGCCGAGGCGCTCGATAAGACGCCCGGTAGTATTGCCGGGCTTCTTCATCGTGGCATGAAAGCGCTCAGGGAGCGACTGGGATAAGGCAGGTGCTGCTGGCCAGATGGCTGTTGTGTGAGCGGGGTGATGTGTTTTGAGATGTGCAAACTTTAACTCATGTGCGTCGATATAAACGCATTTACAATGTTGGCGTTTATCGTCTTCACACGCATTGAAAGATCATTATGCCCGCGTATTCCGTCACTCGGCAAATCTGCATCGATGTGCCACCTGAGAAAGCGATCGAGGTTGTTTCTGATTTCGCCACCTGGCAAACATGGTCGCCATGGCTACAGGCGGATCCCGAGGCCAACGTAACGGTCAGCCAAGATTCAGATTCGGTTGGATCGACCTACGAATGGAGTGGTGGTGTTTGTGGGGCAGGTAAGCTCACGCACGAGAGTATTGAACGACATTCCACCTGGTCAAAACTTGAGTTCTTCAAGCCAATGAAATCGGTTTGCGGAACTGGTTTCGAAGCGATTGCAAACGCAAAAGGTGGTTGTGATCTGACATGGAAGATGGAAGGCAAGCTTCCTTTCTTTTTGTTCTTCATGAAATCCATGATCGAAACGTTCGTTGGGATGGATTACGAAAGAGGGCTGGCGATGATTAAGTCGTACTGCGAGTCCGGCGAAGTTCCATCCAAGATTGAGTTCTTGGGAATTCAGG
>JBCCKZ010000088.1:0-12637 GCA_039027135.1 Planctomycetota bacterium | reverse complement strand
TCACAAAGTAGACCAACTTGCCACGAGTTTCCGCTTTTGACTTCAGCAATTCGTACTCAACAAGAACCTCAGCCGGAACGCGCTAGTGTCCGGTTTCGACGAGAACCGACGGTTAGCGCCCAATCGGCTGATTAGCTTTCGGATAGGTTCTTTAAGTAGCGTAACTCGCCAAGAGTTTCGGCGTTTGACTTTAGTAAGTCGTACTCAACGAGATCCTCAGCCGGAACGCGCTAGCGTCCGGTTTCGACGAGAACCGAAGGCTAGCGCCCAATCGGTTGATTAGTATTCGGATAGGTTCTTGAAGTAGCGTAACTGGCCAAGAGTTTCGGCGTCTGACTTAAGCAAGTCGTACTCAACGAAAACCTTGGCAACTTCCGCTACACTCGAACACTAAAATCAAAATCAAACCGCGCACTATGTAGGTTCCGCTGCAAAGGCTCGGCAGTAAACGCCCATTGCGATGGTTGCATGTCGCGACGGTGTGGTTGAATCCGAAAGCTCGCAATGGTCAGATGACGAGCGAGCCACCCTCACAAAAGTCCTTGTTGCCAAAGGACTCGACAGGTTTGCCCATCGCCTCAGCGATGCTCATCAGTAGACGGTTGTGATTGACTCCATCGTACCGAATCGCGCGACCTGTTTCGCGCCGCAAGCCACCACCAATCATCACGAAAGGGATGTTGTCGCGAGTGTGCGAGTTACCTTTGCCCAGTTCGTTGGTCCAGACGATGGTGGTGTTGTCAAGCAGGTTGCCATCGCCACCCGGCTCCGGTGTGTCACGCAGTCTCTTGGCAAGGTGTGCGATCTGTTCACAGTACCAGGTGTTAATGCGAATGAGCTTTTCGTAGGCCGCTTCGTTCTTATCAGGTTCATGCGAAATAGCGTGGTGTCCCTCGTTGATGTCCAGCCAGGTCATCTTCGCGTTACCGACACTATTTGTGACTTGGTACGTTGCCACTCGAGCAAAATCAGCCGCCATGGCGCTGGCCAAAAGCTCGTTCTGCATGCGGCTGATTTGAGGCATGTTGTCGTTGGCATGCTTCACATTGGGTGGAAGCTCAGGGACGGCGTGACTTGATTCTTCAATCGCATCGTCGCCCCGAGCGCTAAGCGTGAGTTCCTGTTGAAGCTCTTTTTCGATGTTTCGAACCATCTCCAAATGCCGCTCTAACAATCGTCGGTCATCGGCCGATGCCATCGACGAGAGTTTCTTGAAGTCGTCGCCCAGATCATCAAGAACGCTAGCGAGCATCGCCCGGTTTTGAGTTTGACCATAGAGCTTGTCAAACATCTGGTACGGATTGCTGATCGGCGCGACGGGCTGGTTTGCTCCTCGATAGGACCAGCGAGTCCATGTGTCGGCGCGATCGGGAACGAGAACTCCGAATTCAAGTGAACCAAACCGGGTTTGCGTTTCAGCTTGCTTTTGAAACTCATTGCGAAGGTATTGATCGAGCGAGATGCCCATCGACCAACCCGCCGGCGTATCACTTCCGCCTTGGATATCGCCCGGGAACAGCTCGATCCCGGTTAGCAAACACCCGATACCTCGCATGTGCCCATCACCATCGCCCTTGATACGATTGTTGATCCCCTGAAGCGTGACGACTTGGTCCTTGAAGGGCTCAAGCGGCTTGAGAATCCTTTTGAGTTCGCCTAGCGGAGCCTCCCCCGTTTTGCCTTCAAGCTCGGGCCAAAAGTGCTTCGGGATGACACCGTTGGGCGTGAAAACAAAAATCAAACGTTGCTTCGCAGAATCCGAAGTCCCACCGAACGACGGCAGTGCCCAAGCAAATTGGGCCGCTGCCGAACTCACGCCGAGTCGGTAAAAGAAGTCACGTCGATCAAACATGTTTGGACTCCAAACTTTGGGGATGATTCACGATGCCTTGGCCGCGTCATCTTGACGGCGGCTTGATGCTTGTTGTTCGGGTGGGGATTGGGGAATCGATGCCGCAATCTTGGCGATTCGATGGATCAAGCCCTTCACGCTGTAATTCGAATCAACGAAAGATTCTGTGAGTTGGGCTCTCGTCGACTCACCAAAGGCGTCGACCGGTTGTTTGACAAAGTACTCAAAGAGAGCCTCAACAAAAGCGTCAACCGCGTCAGGGCTCCCGGAGATGTAGTCTGCGAGTTGTCGACCGCCTTCGAACTCGTAGGTTTGCCCGTTGCGAGCGATGTAGTTACCCGAGGCGTCAACCGTCTTCTCGTTTTCGACGTCGCGGAATCTTCCAACGGCATCAAAGTTCTCGAGGGCAAACCCCAGGGCATTGATCTTCGAGTGGCAAACCTGGCAGTTGACTTCGCCCGTTTGCAGTTCGACTCGCTGCCTCGTGGTCAGTCCCGGATGCAGATCCGGATTGATGGGCGTGAACGCTTCATTTGGGGGACGTAAGACACGCCCCATCGCGTGGCGAGTGAGGTAGACGCCTCGATGAATGGGTGATGTGGTGCGGCTGTAGGCCATCTTTGCCATGAGCAGCGGATGCGTTAGCAGACCGGCGTGTTGGATCGAATCGGAAACACTGAGGTTCCAAAGTTGTTCTCCCTCGTCTTCATCATCCGCTTTGACCAAGGCCTCGTCGGTCTGCCATGACTGACCATAAAACTCACTGAGCCGTTTGGTCGTCCAAACTCGATCCATCTGCCAAAGCTCGCGGAAGTCCATCGCTTCGCTCGCGATCCACGATTCGATCTGTCGGTCCATTGATTGACGAAGCAGCTGAATCAGGTCTTCATCGAACTCAGGAAACGCTTCTCGATCCTTGCTTAGGTCAGAGTCTGGGGTCAACTCGAGGTAGTGGTACAGGAATGATTTGATCTTCGCTCTAGTACGCGGATCATTCGTCATTCGCCAAAGGGCCTTGTCGATCTGGTTGGGTTGGACGAGCTGGTTCTTCTCGATCATTTGCAAAAGCCACTGATCGGACGGTAACGAATCAAACATCGTTAAGGTCAATCTCGATGCTACTCGAGCCGAATGGTCGCGATCGCTATCGATCGAGGGGTATAGAAAGCGAGGAGACTTCAGGGCTAGAAGGCAGGTGAGCTTGATCGCGTCCGCGTCATTGGGCGTTGCATCAACAAGTTTGTCGATGAAATGACTCTTCATCGCGTCATCAAGTTTTCGCCTGAACGCCACTTGATAGAACTCCGCTAGGAACCCTCTCAAGATCTGCCGGTCGTCATTCGGGTCGTTGCGATGGCGACGCCTGTATTGGGGATAGATTTCCTCGATCGCTACGTTCGCGAATTCCAAAGCAGCCGAAGTGACAGCATCTTCGAATGCTCTATCGACGGAGGTTCCGCGTTCATAGCCATAGCTCCGGTCGTCGGGCGGCAAAGGCGTTTGCAGTGAAAACGCCGGTGGTGGTTCGTGCGGTTGCAAATAGATGGAAGGGATAACCTCCTCTACTCCGCCCGGTGGAACCCAGCGAAGCGAAAAGTCGGCGGGCGGTTGTTCGGTCTTCCTCTTCCTCTGATGAAAATCGATGTTCACCAGATACGGTTGCCCGCCATCGAGGACCAAGGTACGGCGAAACTCCTCACGGCCCTGTGACTGAACATGGTTGTCAATCAGACTCCGCCCCGAGTGACCAAACTTGAGCACGAATGATGTCTTACTTCGAACGACGATTTCATAGGTGCCGGAGTGGGGTGGGATCACTCCGCCGGACCAATGAATGTAAAACTCCTCAGGTTTGATTTCCCCGCCCGGACCTTCGTGTCCGAAATCAAAGTCAAGCCGCTTATCGACGCGCTCGTACTTCAAATTTTCTTTCTTCCACCGTTTGCCAGCAAAGTAGCTACCGCTGAGCCCACCACGTTCGGATAGATAGGGTTGACTAAAGAAGTGTGTGTATAGGTCGGACAGACTTCGCCGCAACTGATCGCCGGTAAGCCGCGAGAGGCTCTGTTGTGGCGGACGCCGGCGTAGCTGGGCGGCCTCACCATAAAACTCTTCATGAACAAATTTCGCGACCGCTAGGGCGTCGTCGCCAACGCAAAGGTCCGGATCTTCCTCCGGCATGGTTTCGGCGATGATTGTCGCCAATTCTCCAATGCTTGCATCGCCTTCGAGATAAGCGGGATAAAACTCGTCGGTTCCCTGCCCCTCACCACCGTGACAGGCGACGCAGTGTTTGTTGTAAATAAGCGCGCCAACGGCACTGGCGTCGGGCTTCGATGGTCGTTCTTCCTCGGCCGAAACATGCCCAAATGCAAACACGCTCAGCAAACCAAATCCAGCCAAGAACCGCGGGAGGCGAATCTCCGGTTTGATTTCGAATGAAGGAAGCGTCAAACGCATAGGCTATTTGCGGGAATCGAACTGCAGCTCACATCGAATTCTTAATGTGTGAAACTGACCAAGGCTAGGCAGTTGCTGCCGTATCTTGGCGGTTTGCAGAGATCAATTTTGTGGTGGGATCAAAAGGCGGGACGTTAGCCTAGAAACCGTTAAAATTCCTGGGCGAAACGCGTTGGTATGGTACCCCACGGGGTTGAAAATATCAAGCGTCACCCACGATCGATCGGCTTGACTCAGCGGGTTTCTGGAGTCATTTAGCCCAGTCGGATCAGTCGATGCGTTTTCGTCGGCAGCAAAGACGCCCTGGTTCGAATGAATTGGTTAGCTACTCGCCCAGCACGAACGACGGAAGAACCGGTGGTGGCCGTATTTCGGCAACCATTTGGGGTTGCAAATAGAAGGCCTCTCGTCATACTCACGCCCCCAAAAAAGCACCATTTGAGGCAATCCGGATGTCCGAAGTCGAAACCCTTGAAACCACCAAACGCGAGTCCATGGGGACCGCCGCCACCAACCGTTTGCGGAAAGCCGGTCACGTTCCTGCTGTCCTCTATGGACATGGCGAAGCCAATGAGCATCTTGCCATCCCTGCGAAGCAGGTCCAAGCTATGCTTCGGCACCACAGTAAGACCGTCGCACTCAAAGGCGCATCAAACGCAACGGCACTCGTTAACGAAATCCAATTTGATCCGTTGGGCATCGAGGTACTCCATCTCGATCTGATCCGAGTCAACTTGAAAGAGCAAGTCGAAGTCACCGTCCCGATTCACACTCTTGGCGAAGCCGAAGGCGTTCGTAGTGGCGGGATTTTGCTTGAAAATCTGCACGAGATAGACGTGACCTGCCCGGCCGGTGCCATTCCCGATTCGATTGATGTGGATGTTTCGTCGCTGAAGTTGGGTGGCTCGATGACAGCGGGTGATTTGCCGCTGCCCGATGGCGTATCGTTGGTTACCGAAGCCGATCAAGTAGTCCTCCACGTGGAAGAGCCTCGTGGTTCGGTCGAGGCTGCCCCGGCAGACGTGGCTGCAGAGCCCGAAGTCATCTCCAAGGGTGGCTCGGACGCCGAAGGCGAAGAAGCCTAGAAAGGCTGCTTTGATTAACGGAACCCGCTAGAGTTCCGAGGGCCCCCATCGCCATGATTTTCGCCGAGCGTTCTTTGAGGTATCGGCGGATGTGGTTGTTGCCGAGAAAGGGCCCGCAAAGGATCTTGTCATGAAGCTGATTGTTGGATTGGGCAACCCAGGCAAACAGTACCTGGGAACCCGCCACAATATCGGCTTTGAGGTCGCTGCCGAGCTAGGTCGTCGGCACGCGTTGGGCAATGTTCGCGTCAAGTTCGAGGCTGAGACGATTGAGATTGCGGTGGCCGGCAACAAATCTTTGGTGCTCTGCCCGCAAACTTATATGAATCGATCGGGCCGGAGCGTTCGCAAGGCCTTCGACTTCTACAAGGTGGAGCTCGAGAACCTTCTGGTCGTGACGGATGATCTGGATCTGCCGGTTGGACGGTTGAGGCTTCGGCGGAAAGGTTCCGCGGGAGGTCAACGGGGCGTCGCGGACATCATTCGGCATCTTCAAACTGACGAATTTGCTCGGATAAAGCTCGGTGTGGGGCGTCCTCCCGCGAGCGGTAGTGCGGCCAACTACGTCCTGGGCAAATTTACCGAGGATGAACGTATTGACGTCGATCGGTTGGTGCCCAAAGCCGCTGATGCTGTCGAGAGATTCATCACCCACGGCATCACCGATGCGATGAACTCGTTCAATCACTTGAGTAAACCGCCTAAAGAAGGCGACTTAGACCAAATCTGATGGTCATTTTTGTTGACGCATCAATCGTCCTCAGTAGATAATGAGCGGTCGTGCACGGTAGCGGCGGGCACGGAGTCTTTTCAAAACAACCGCATTAGAGGATCGCCGGATCGATGGAATTGCAACCTTTTCAGCCGATGTCGGATCACAGGGGCAAACGAGTGGATCTCATTTGCGAGCAGCCAATCCCCAGAGCAGTCAGCATTGTCGCCAGCAAGGGCGACTCCAGCCGAGAGAGGGCTTCTCGTTTGCTCGGGTACGGCATCGTCTTCGGCTTTGTAGTCGTTCTCGTTAGTTTCTTGGCGGCTTCGGCCCATGGCCAAGAAGCCGCCGGAGCAGGCGAGAAGAAAGAGGGCTATAAAGTCACTCCATTGCCCGCAGCGATCGATACACCAGAGATGATTGAGTCTCTCGAGAAGTTGGCGAAGACTTATGCAACCGGTCGACAGCTCGGTGGACCCGAGCAACGTAAGGCTGTTTACTATTTTCAAAATTACCTTCCCGCCGTCATCAGCAATCCGCGGAAAGGTGTTGAAGCCGCAAAGGCGATCAAGACCGTTGACGAAAGCTTGAACCGCCTAGGTCGCAGCAGCAATGCCGACCTGTACCGGCAAGTTCGTCGTAGCGTGACGACGGGTCTTGGACCGATTCTTAGAGAGAATTACTCGCCCAAGGCGAAGGTGATCGCGATCTGCTTGTTGGCGAATCTAAAAGAGCCAGCCAATCTTCAAAGTGGGCAATCAAACCTGCGACTCCCGATGGCGGCCGTTCGTCCGCTGTTGCTGAGAACCTACGTCGATGAAAAGCAGGCTGATGCCGTGCGAGCGGCCGCCCTTCAAGGGCTTCAAAAGCACGTGCACTATGCCTTCACCAGCATGCAGCAGGGCGAGAAGGCACAGGTCATCAAGGCGATGGATCAGTTAATTGCCCAAGAGGCACCGGCTGATCGCGATCCAACGGTTCATGCATACCTGCAGCGAATCGCAATTGATATTCGTTCGCTTGTGCGTCCTGATGGAGACAAGGCTTTTGCCGAAACGCTCGTTTCGCTATCGAATCAAGGCGATGCACCGGAGATGTTGGTGACCGCGGCCGCTGACACTTTGGGGGATCTCAATACCGAATTGAGTGATCAAGTGAAGGATCCAACTGGGCACCTTTCGCTTTGGGCAGCCAAGACGATGGAAGCGATTCAGGGCGAGCTCGATCGATTCGCTTTGATGGAGCCTCCAGCTCCTGCGAAGCAGCAACCTCGCGATCCTGGTAGCTTCCTGCGTGAAAAGACAGACGACAAGCCAATCGTGCCCGACGGCGGCATTGATCCGGGCATGCTGGCAGGTGGTGGCGATGAGGACCGCGAAGGAATGAGCGATGGGCCCAGTGCTGCGGAACTTGCTCTCATCATGGCAGCCGCTGCCGCCGAGGACAGCCAAGATTCGATGAGGGGTAGTGAAGGCCCGGAAATTATGTTCCAGGAACCCGAATATGAGCCGCAGACCGCTGAGGTGATCGCAGCCCGAAAACGAATCAACTATGTGATGCAGGCCTTTCGAAGAGGCGCGATCGGGCAAGCTGAGCTCGACAAGTTCTCGCCAACGGGAGGTTTGATCACCCCTCTCGCTGAAGAACAAAAGAAAGTCGTTTCACTTTGGGTTGAGAAGTATTCAGAGATTGCGACCGAACTGAACAAGCCGGAGCACGAGACGGATGACAAATTCTTAAAGGTGCTCGAGGGCCAGCTAAAGGCGCTCGACGAATTGGTTACAGATCGTTCGGTGCTTGGCGAAGAGGCACAACAGGAAGATGGAAAGCCCGCCGACCCAACCGAAATCGATCCATTGGATTTCGACCCACTTGCAGGGGATCCACTCCTCGGCGACGGCCTGGCCAACTAAGAGGTTTTGACAGGTGAATCGTGGCGAACGCCGCTGGGGTTCAGACGCACCGTCCTGAAGATCCGGAGCGACCAACTTTAACGGCCTGTCGTTTTAATAAGCCGCAACGCGATAGCGTCCGGTTCCAAACCGTAACCGGGTGCTATCGCACCGCGGCTGATCATTGATTTCACGGATGTCATTAAATCGACAGGCCGTCAACGATTTCTGCGAAATCGAGCTTGGTGAATTGCACTTTCATCGCCGCTATGAAGCACGGCGTTCGCGACACGCGAGAGTCAAGCTCTCGCGTCAATAACAGCCTTGGCCAATGTAGCCGGTATCGCTGATGACGCGTTTGCTAGTGCACGCCGTGCATCAGATGATTGATTAGTTTGGTGATCAACAAAGCAATGATCCCGACGATGAAAGAGACGATGGCGATTTGGGCGAAGACGTCCGTGTATCGATAGAGATTGGCAACGGAATCGCTGACTGCCACGCTGGGATCTCGCCCGGTGATGGCGTCGCTGACTCCCGCAAGCATCCCACCGCCCCCCGAAGTGCCAGTCGTCAACTTGGCGATGAATCCAGCAATGTAGTGGGCAAAAGATGAAGATAGGAACCAAACACCCATCAAGAATGACACCAGCCTCGCGGGCGAAAGCTCGGTGATTTTTGATAATCCAATCGGCGAACAGAACAACTCGCCGGACGTGATCAGCAAGTAGCCGAACATCAAGAACAGCATGCTAACCTTCCCGCTATCGTCCATGAATCTTGCTGACAATGCGAACACCAAGAAGCCCAAGCCAAGTTGTATGATGCCCAGACCAAATTTGACGATCGTTCTGGGGTTTCGATCACCTAGATTTTGCCACATGATCGAAAACGGAATCGCCAGCAGCATGATGTAGCCGGGATTGATCGCGTTCGTCATCGAGGCATTGAGCAATACCAAGTTGACCTGTTCTTCCGCAAAGAGCGTCAGCGAACTTCCCGCTTGCTCAAAGAACGCCCAGAAGACGGTCACCAGCGACGTTAATACCATGATCACAATCAGTCGGTGGCAGGTAACGCGATCGGAAACGAAAAGCTGGTATCCGATGAACACCAGGACGACCAATAGTAATGCGATCAGGAGTGCCGAAAGCAAACCAAAGTCACCTCCAACCGACGCAAGCACATTGATGCTGTTTTGCTGTACCAAGAAAGCAAACAAAGGAGCAGCCAGGAACGACAGTGCGTAGATCCAATAGCGAATATTAATCCCAGCATAGTTTTGATTTTGGGCAGCCTCAGGTTGCTCGCCTTGAGTGCCATAAATGCCTTGTCGTCGGCCGTAACCAAAGACCAGCAGGCCGACGAACATGCCGATCCCGGCTGCCCCAAAACCGTAATGCCAGCCGATCGATTCGCCTAAGAATCCACAGACCAGTGGAGCGATGAAGGCACCTATATTGATGCCCAGATAAAAGATGGTGAATCCCGAGTCTCTGCGTTTATCACCCTCGCTGTAGAGTCCGCCGACGAGCGAGGAGATGTTGGGCTTGAAAAAACCGTTTCCGAGAATTAGCAGACCCAGCGATAGATAGAAAATGGTTTCACTCTCAAACGCCATCGTGAAGTGCCCCAACGTCATCAGGATGGCACCAAGCATGATGCTGTTCTTGTGACCGATGACGCGATCGGCTAGCACGCCACCGATTGCTGGCGTGAAGTAGACAAGAGCACCGTAAGCCGCATAGATCCCATAGGCGAAGTCCTTTGGGTCTGCTTCATCGGCAAAGAGCTCCTTGGTGCAGTAAAGCACGAGCAGCGCTCGCATTCCGTAAAAACTAAAGCGTTCCCACAGTTCTGCGAAAAACAGGAAAAACAACCCTCTGGGATGACCAAACCAATCGTCAACCGGCGTCAACGCTTGGGTGGCGGTCGATGGTTGTGAATCGCCAGCCGCACCGCCCGGCACTTCGGGGGCGTCGGAGGGCTCGTAGGGATTTTCGTTCTGGCTCATCTGAGTTTTCGTGCTCGCAAAGGAAGCTTCAGCCATGCGGCGTCATGTTGGAGAAGGTATTCTAGGCATTCGGTTCATTCACCGCAGCGGCAGCTCGAGATCGGTACGCCGCATGCACTTTGTGGCTCAAGCCCTCCACTTCCTGACTGACCTTCCAATGCACTCACGAACCTATTGTCTATTCATCTTCGTCTTCGCACTCATTGGATGGTGCCGTTCACCAGCTTCGGCACACGAAGCACCCCGACCGAACATTGTCATTGTGATGACCGATGATCAGGGATACGGCGATCTTGGATGGACGGGCAATCCAGTCTTGAAGACGCCGGTTCTTGATCGTCTTGCGGGCGAATCGTTGCGTCTTTCCAACTATCACGTTTCGCCCACTTGCTCGCCGACTCGAGCGGCATTGATGACGGGCAAGTTCAGCAATCGCACGGGCGTGTGGCATACTATCGCTGGGAGGTCGCTGCTGTCTTCTGAACACCGAACAATGGCTGAGGTTTTTACCGAGGCCGGCTATCGCACAAGCATGTTTGGAAAGTGGCACCTTGGTGACAACGCGCCGATGAGAGCTCACGAACGCGGCTTCGAGAATGTGCTTTGCCATGGTGGCGGTGGCGTCGGACAGACTCCCGATTACTGGGATAACGCTTACTTCGACGACACTTACTTTCGAAATGGGAAGCCCGAGAGTCATACAGGTTTTTGCACCGATGTGTTTTTCGAGGCGGCCATCGATGAGATAGGGAAAGCGGCTGCGGATGAACGTCCCTTCTTGGTTTATTTGGCTCCCAATGCGGCGCACGGCCCGATGCACGCTCCGCCCGAGTTCAGTGCTCCCTATGAGTCGCAAGGAACTAAGGTGGCGAATTTCTTCGGCATGATTGCCAATATTGATTTCAATATGGGGCGTCTTCTCGAGGCGATCGATTCGTCGGGTCAAGCGGATAACACACTCGTCATTTTCACGACTGACAATGGCACTGCGTCGGGCTCGAAGGTTTACAACGCTGGCATGAGGGCCGCTAAAGGAAGTGAATATGATGGCGGTCACCGAGTTCCCATGACGCTTCGTTGGCCAGCAGCCGGCTGGGGTGGGGGCGTTGACATCGACACGCTTGCCGCCCACGTAGATATGTTGCCAACGCTCATGGATGTGGCGTTGGGCCAGGAAGCTGATGAATCGGTCGACGGTCAATCGATTGCAGAACTACTGAATTCACCGGAGAGCTCTCCCTCGAAAGAACTCGCCGAACGGATTCTTGTGACGGATTCACAACGCATCTTGAGATGTCAAAAGTATCGAAAGTCGGCGACCATGATGGGCACGATGCGGCTGATTAATGGTAAGGAGCTGTATGACCTTTCCACGGATCCAGCGCAAAAAAGGAACATTGCCGATAAGAATCCCGAGTTGGTTCAAAGGCTTCTCTCTGCTTATGACGGGTGGTGGGAATCGATTTCTCCCGCGTCAGTACCGCTAGTGGCGATTCCTCTGACCACGCCCGATCAGACGGGTGTGGTTCTAACCTGCCATGACTGGGTGACCGAGAAGGCGACACCATGGAATCAGGCGAGCATTCGTGACCGGCCTGACTGGTCAAGGCTTTCGGGTTATTGGAACGTGATGGTTGATGAGCCCGGGACCTATGCGATTTCGCTGCGCCGCTATCCGCTCGAGGTGTCAGTACCACTCGACTCGGAGATGATGCCCGGCGCGGATGTACCGGGCGTTCAGGCGTACCGGGCTCGTGTGGGCAAGGCGATCAAGGCCAAAACAGCCAAGATCGAGATACATGGTGTTTCGATGGAGAAAGACGTGGCGGCGAAAGCTGAAAGTGTTGATTTCGAGGTTCGTCTGCCAGAGGGGCAAACCACTTTGACGGCAACGTTTGTTGATGCTGAGGGAACAGAATATGGGGTCTATTACGCAGTCGTCAAAAGAGTTGCCGCGGGTGAGTGACAAGGGAACTCTGCGTTGCACCCTGTTTCTATTGATGTCCGGGTTGGTTTGGGGATGCGAGCCTGAGCCCACACCCCGGCTACCCATCAGCGGTTTGGTGAAGGTTGAAGGTGTTGATATTCAATCGGGCACCATTCGTTTCGAGCCGCTCGGAGGTAGCGGGCCATCAGCGTCCACTGCGTTGGTCGCCAATCGTTTTTCTTTCTCGGCAGCGGACGGACCTCAATCGGGAAGTTATCGAGTAGTTGTCCAGCAAACGCCGCAGGTTGAAGAGACGCCAAAGTCGAAGGGCGAACTCGCTCGTCGCCAAGAGCCCTTGCTTTTTGACGAGTCGCTCGAACAGAACCTGGTCTGGATTCTTCGATCGATCGAGGTCCGCAAAGACCAGTTGTCTCTAGAGATTGTTATCGATCCTGAGCAGTAGTCGTTTGGCGAGAACGGTTTCGTTGGGCTGTGATCACACGCGTGAACCGTGATTCCAAATTTGAGCTAGCGAAATGGAGACGCCGGGCCATGACGATAGGCATCCATTGATGCCTTTCCATTACGTCTAACCAAAGATCTCCCTGGCTCTCAATGAGCAATCGCGCAGACTCACTCTCCCTCTGGGAGAGTCGGACGTTTAAAAGGCCGGAGAGGGCTGAGCCCTGAACACT
>JBCCKZ010000087.1:0-12652 GCA_039027135.1 Planctomycetota bacterium | reverse complement strand
GGGGCCCCAAGACCATTCGGCTGAGCTTTTCTCCGCTATTATCGATTTGATCGTCCAGTCGCGTTTGCAGCTCATTGGTCACCCGAACGCTGATGTCGCGCTTCGCAATCGAATTGCTTTGTGCTCGTACACTCCGGAATTCGCTTTGGGCGTAGCCTCTGACCAGCGTGCCCAGTAGCGGCCATGAGTCGTAGTCACTTGTCACACCGCGAAGACGTGAGCGACCGTAAACGTCGACTTGAATATCGCCAATCGCGGCGCCTGCGGAGGTGACTTCGATAGGAGCGATGGCGGTGTATTCGTTTTGGGCAAGCGTCATCAGCCGGACGCCATCTCGACGCCCCACAGCATGAGTTGTGACTTGGCCTCGATTCTCGAAGAACACTCGCCACCGGTCTGCCGATGGCATCAGATCAATGCCCAACGTTCCTTGGACATATGAGACTCCTCGAACCTGGCTTCCGAGAATACGTTTTTGAATGCGTACCCGTTCCGGCTCAACGGCCGGAAGCAAGCGATCGAGCATCGGGCGACTCATCGCCAGTCGTACGTTCGCGTTTCGATAGTGCGTGTTGATCTGACCCGCAATCTGAGCCACGTTCGGATTTGAATCGAAACGCATCGATTGTGTTGCAGTCGCGATATCGATGGATGCAAGATCGATCGGATCGCTTTCCTGTCTTTCAAGCTGACGCAGCAATTCGCCGTAGTCGATAGGGCTACTGGCCCAGGTGCGAAGTGCGGTCGCCATCGCATCAACAGCAGGGTTTTCAAGCCATTGGCGATGTACTTTGAGCAATCGGTGCCATTCCAATCGCGAGAGGACCCTTTGTGCGACAAGCATCTGTTGGGTGCGATCGGCGCGGCTAGCCGACTCGACCTCTTCGAGCATCAAGTAGTTTTCCCAGCCGGACACATCACCGGTTTGCTCGAGTTCATTTCGAACTTCGCTAATCTGGTCGCTCAGCTGCAGACTGGAAACACGCTTTGAAGCGACAGGTTCAGTGGTTTTGGAGTCTCGTGTGGTATGAAGCTCGTGGATGGGCCTCCAAATAGCGAGCCGTCGACGTAGTGCGTAAACTGCCCGGAGTGCGATCACCCGAGCGTCATGCTCCTGAATTGCCTCCGCAAGAGGGCCTCCACGAAGTGCCAATCTGTCGAGTCTGTCGAGTGCACCGGAGACGGTATCCGCGGAGAAAGAGGTGGCGTTTCGAAGCTGATCAAGGTTCTTACTGACTGCATCAGTCCAGGTGACGACGTCCTCGCCTCGCTGTTGTTCAAGCGAGAGCCCGCGTGAACGCATGGCTTCCAATCGCTTCCTTAATTGCGGCGAATCAGCGAATACACTTGATGTAGCTGTGCTCTTTTTCGTCGAGCGGTTTGCTTTCTTGATCGCCAGAGAGACGCTCACGTCACCCGCGTTCTTCTCATTTGTCCTGGCGGTTTCTGTGGATGATTCTTTTCCGCTGGACTTCGGTTTAGCTTTGGTGGCTTGCGACTGAGAACTTTCGATTTCGCGCCCTCCAAGATCCGACGGACGAGCTAGGTTCATGACGACGGACGCCGAATCTTGCTGCGTTCCAATCGCCTCCATCGGCGATGGAAGCAGCTCAAGGAGTGGGTATCCCGATGGCTCAATCCAAGCGTATCCATCCAACTCGAGCTCGTCGCGAACGAGGGCATCATCTGTTTTTGAATTTGTTTCGGAGGGTTTCGCCTCGGTTTTGGGCCGACTCATCACCCCATCAGGTAGTTCGCTTGAATCCAAGCTCGAACCGATCTCTGGCGCGGCCGACGAAGCAATCTTGCCGTTTTCTGGTAGCTGCATCCCGATGATGAGTTCCAGCAGGGCATCGTCGAGTTTTCCAAAAGAACTGGTGTCGACTCCAAAGTTATCGTAGCCGGAGAATCCTGCCATCTCGGATTGAGTTCGGCGAATCGGTGCCAGCAGAGCGCCGGACTCAAGAGCAAGTGATCTCGAAAGCTGATTTTGGTCGCGCAGCGAAAAATCGCTATGACTTTCGGATAGTCGGCCCTCGGCGGATTGTCCCGTCGCGTGAGCAGATGCTCCATGCTGACCGAGTGTATTGCTATGTCGTCGAGATGTGTGCTGGGCATTTCGGGAAGAGCTATGCCAGCAAGCCGTGACCGACAAGACTGTCGAAGCCGCGATGGGCCAGATGAGTCGGCGTTTGAGTTCCGTTCGCATCCGTACGATGGGTGTTGAAAGGGAGGAGGAGAAGGCACGTGATTGGTTAAAAAACCAACCGTTCGTAGTGCCCCAGGGTGGTAAGGTGTGCATCGACTTTTGGCACCGATAAAGTCGAATACGTTTGTCAGCGCTTTACCAACCGGCACAGACCGCTCAATCTGATCGCCTTGCTGAAACGTTGTCGATTGACAAGGCTCGGATGTGTTAATAGAAGATGCTGGAGCGATCCTCACTTCAAGTTTCAACCCTCCCGACGCCCACAGAGTCCATGTCTTCAGTGCCTTCGTGTATCTCAGGGAGCGTTTACGTGGCCGGGCATTCCGGTATGGTTGGCTCGGCGGTCTGTCGGCGCCTTGCTGAAGAGCCTTGCGAGGTGATTACCGCAACGCGATCAGATTTGGATTTGCGTCAGGCTGGCGAGGTTCGAGAGTTCTTTGAGGCAAAAAAGCCCGACGCAGTCATTTTTGCGGCGGCGAAGGTCGGCGGAATCGTGGCAAACAACACGTTCCCGGTTGAATTCCTGGTCGAGAATCTGCAGGTGGAATTGGCTGCAATTCAAGCCGCATTTGATGCGGGCGTAAGGCGTTTCCTTTTCCTCGGAAGTACCTGCATTTATCCGCGAGATTGCCCCCAGCCGATTCGAGAGGACTATCTGCTGACAGGCCCCCTCGAGCAAACTAATGAAGCCTATGCTTTGGCGAAGATTAGTGGTCTGAAGCTCTGCGACTATTACCGCCGCCAGCACGGTGTGCTGTACCACAGCGCCATGCCAACGAACCTCTATGGACCCGGCGACAACTATCACCCGGAGCATTCTCATGTTTTGCCGGCGTTGATTCGGCGATTTCATGAAGCGAAACTGGACGATCTGCCCTCGGTTGAGATCTGGGGCACTGGTACCCCGCGGCGGGAGTTCCTTTATGTCGATGACTTAGCCGACGCTCTCGTCCATCTATGCAAGCTTGAAGATCCTCCGAACCTCGTAAATGTTGGAACCGGTACAGACGTTACTATCCTTGAATTAGCCCAGATGGTCGCTGAGGTCGTTGGGTATCGGGGGAAAGTCACCACAGATCCATCCAGGCCGGATGGAACGCCAGTCAAGCGAACGGATGTCACTCGCTTGCACGAGACCGGCTGGAAGCACCGAACATCACTAACGGAGGGATTGCAACGGACGTACGAGACTTTTCTCGGAGAAGTCGAATCCGATCGTTTGCGGTCCGTATGACCTCGTTTAGTATCCTCCCAACGGTGGCCCCGTTGATCACTACTCTTACTTATTGAACCATGTCGAAATCCGCTTTAATCACTGGTATCACCGGACAGGACGGAAGCTATCTAGCCGAACTTCTGCTTGAAAAAGGCTACACCGTGCATGGCCTTGTACGCCGTTCGAGCACGTTCTCGACGGAGCGGATCGACCACATCTATCAAGACTTGCACGATGATCCGAGGCTGCTTCTGCACTATGGCGACCTTACCGACGGGCAGGCGCTGACGAACTTGGTCCTCGAAATCCAGCCGGATGAGATTTATAACCTCGGGGCTCAGAGTCACGTGAGGGTTTCGTATGACCAGCCGGTCTACACCTTGCAAGCCGTTGGCGCCGGGGCACTCAACGTGCTTGAGGCCGCTCGAATCCTTAATCCAACGAAGCCAGTTCGCGTTTATCAGGCGAGTAGCAGCGAGATGTACGGCGACGTGCTGGAAACACCTCAAAAGGAAACGACGCCCTTCAATCCGCAGTCGCCCTACGCTTGTGCAAAAGTCTATGCCTTCCATCAGACCGTCAATTACCGACGTGGTTATGACCTGTTTGCAAGCAACGGCATTCTCTTCAACCACGAATCAGAGAGACGCGGTGAGACATTCGTGACGAGAAAAATCACCCGTGCTGCCGCCCGGATCAAGGTCGGTCTGCAAGACAAGCTATACCTTGGTAATCTCGACGCAAAACGAGATTGGGGCTACGCCAAAGATTACGTCGAGGGAATGTGGAGGATCCTTCAGCACGACGAGCCGGACGATTTTGTTCTGGCAACGGGACGCACTGAGTCCGTTCGAGATTTTTGCAAATTGGTATTCGAGCAATTGAATCTCGATTACACCGATTTCGTCGAGATCGATCAGCGTTACTTCCGACCTGCGGAAGTTGACCTGTTGCTCGGTGACTACAGCAAGGCCAAGGAAAAGCTCGGTTGGGAGCCAGCCACCAATCTTGAAGAGTTAGCTCGCATCATGGTCGAGCATGATCTCGATCTCGCCCAGCGTGAGTCACACGCGGCGACTTACGTCCCGAGCTAATCATTGTTTTAGGTCCGGGCCCTAGGCGTTTGTCTAAAAGCCTAGTACCTGGGCGTGCTTGATCCCACGGCTCCGATTTCAGCGACGTGCGGTGCAAGGCGTCCAAGAGATTGGGCGATGAACATTTGACGCCCGGCGTCCAGGTTGGCTCGGGTGCGTTTCCAGGTATTCAGTAGGTCGTTCCAAGCGGCCAGCATATCGTCTGTTCGAGACGTGAGGCGATCGAGCCGCACATTTCCATCGAATAGCCGGTGTAGATCTCGACTGGCGTCATACATTCGCTCTGCCTGGTCACGCAAGTCGTCCCAGGCTCGGTTGTCCATTCGACCCCGCAAGCGTCGGACATCATCGCGGAATGTTTCGGCTGAACCCTCTAGCGCCGCTGCGGTATGAACCAGCCGCCGAGTGTCGATTGCCGGAGAAGTCTGCGGCGACAGTGGCAAACCAAATACCGTTGCCAAACTCGACATGATTCGATCAATGGATGGAATCGCCGTCGAGTTAAAGGTTGGGGCTTGAGCTGTGGATTGGCGAAGATCGCTGTAGGCATCTCGAAGAGATGCAAACTCATCCCGCAATCGGTTCGCTGAAGACTGCGAGGATCTGTCCACTTCGCGATAGAGATCTTCGCTACGACGCCGCATTCGTGATGCGGCGTCTTCGAGTCGGCTGATTACCCTTCGGTCGACGGCTGTAGCGCGAAACGCTGTGACTTCGGCTTCTAAACGTTCCGTCGTTCGACGCAGTTGCAGGACGAGTCGTGGTAGCGAATTGGTTGAGGGCGATGGGCCAACCATAAAAAGCAGACCATACACTGAGTCACCGGCTTCGGTGATGCGGTCGAGGTGCATTTGCACGGGAACATCGGCGATTGGGTACACCTGATCCTGCCATCGACGATACCTTTCGACAAATTCGGTGAACTGAGCTGATATCTCGTTGTTTTCGAGGCGATCGATGATCGATGCGGCTTGGAGAAGGGTTTCTTCGAGAAGCCTGCCCTCATGAATCACATCGGATCGATTGACGTTCGAAGATGCGTTGCCAAATCCATTCGTGTAATGAACATTCGTTTGTCCGTAGGCCAACAAGTCAATGATGGATTGAAGGTGAGTTGCGGCGATGATCATCTGGTCTCTAAGTGCTTGACGATCAATCTGAGGCTGCAGGTCAACGAGCCGGTCCATTCGGCTTAGGTTTCTGTCAGCCGTCTGAAGTTCGGCAGCCGCGGTTCCGCTAAGCACGCGATCTCGCCGGAGAGCGAATGAGGCGGTTCGCCACTGGTTATCTAGTGCTTTGAATCCTCGATAAACGCGATCAATATCCGCCGACGACCTCATTAGGTTCCTTAGTGTCGATGCAGAGGCAGTCGCCGAATAAATGGCCGGTAAATAAGATCGCAGCCAGGGTTGTTGAGCGGATTGGCTCTGGACGGTGCGTTGCACCTTTTCGGCCGCGGCAGCGAATTGATCTAGTAATGGCCCAAGTTGTTGCAGTGACTGCGTCGAAATCTGGATGCCCGGTCCGTAGCTGTAGCCACCACGTTGTGAGCCAACACCTTGATTGATCGTCGGGTTCGGCACCGGAACCGGCGAAATGACAGGTGGAACATTGATGCGAGTCCCATTGGGCCGTGTCTGCTCGGCTTCCACGCGTTTTCGGCGTTCACGCTCCAGCTGTGCTTCAGCAATCGTGCGGAACAGGTCCTGAACAAGTCCGCCCTGATTCTGGGCATTGACGCTGGGAACATCAAGTAACGACGAGAGCACCGTTGTGGTTATCATCAGTGCGATTGTGAAAGGAAAACGCATCCAATTTTCGTATTCGAGAGAAGTGGCCCGTGGCGAATCGTCAGCCTACCACACCTCGAATCTAAAACCCAAACGGAACACATCAATGATAAGCCGGCGAAAGCATCTCGCTTTTTTACTGGGAAGTCTCTCGGGGAGCATGGGTGCGAGTGCATGGGGAGACCAAACCATGCGTTTTCGTTTGCATCAAGGCAACTATCCCAACATTCAACTACCAGAAACATGGAGTGAAAGGGACTACGAGTGGACGTTTCGTCTATCGACGGGAGATGTTTCAACACCATCCATCTATGCGGGCCAGTTGTTCTTGTTGCACAGCGTTCCGGATCGATCGCAAATCACACTGACCGCCCTTGATGTGGAAAGCGGAGACCAAAATTGGTCACTCAGCCGAAAGCAAGTTCCCTCACGCTTGCATCGTCGTAATTCATTCGCCGCTTCGACACCGGCTGCGGATGAGGATGGGGTGATCATTACTTACTCGGATGATCGTCGTTTGAATGTCGTTGCTGTTTCGCCCTTGGGAGGAGTGATCTGGGAGCGTGACTTGGGAGACTTTCAGTCTTCTCACGGCTTCGGGGCATCGCCTTCGATCCATGACGGCTTATGCGTCTTGATGGTCGATCAGCAATCCGATGAGTTGGAGCCGGGCGAGAAGCCCGGAGAGAGCTTCGTTTTTGCGTTGGACCGGGCGACAGGCGAAACGCGTTGGAAGACATCGATTGGTTCCAAACGCACTAGCTATGGCACCGCCGTACCGTTTCGAGGCCAATGGGTTTTGGCCAATACACGTGAGGGCATCTTCGCGGTGTCCCACGACGATGGACGGATTCTTTGGCGGTGTCCTGAGCTCGCCATGCGATCTTGTAGTACGCCATTGATTCTTGAAGGGACTTCTCGCGGAGATCTTGCCATTGCGACAAGTGGCAGCGGCGGGGGCGGTGGAAACCATTTGGTGGCCTGCAAGATTCCGGGGCTGGCCGAGTTGGATCGAGGTTCTCCGGTGCCTTCGTTAGCGTCAGACTATCGAATTGAGAGGCAGGTCGCCTATGTTCCAACTTGTGCTGTGATTGATGATCGTCGAATCCTGATGATTTCCGATCGTGGTATCGCCACGATCTTTGAGTCATCGACCGGCGAGGTCCTTTGGACGAAGAGGCTGGGAGGCAATCACGGCGCTAGTCCCATTGTCGTGGGTAAACGTGGGCTTGCGATTTCTCTTTCGGGAGAGGTGACGATTATCGATGTTGGATCTTCGAAGCCGCAAGTGATCAATCAGTTTTCTCTAGGTGGAGGAGTGGCGGCTTCGCCAATCGTCGTCGGAAATCGACTGATCGTCAGGATTGATCGGCGGCTCGTCGCGTTACCTCTGGCATGAAAATTTAAAGAAAGCCCGGCATCGCCAAACGGCCAACGCAAAGGACTTTTCCGCGTATGGTATGCGCGTACGCGGAATCGCCTGCCAATTAGGTTGTCTGATTCTTGGGCGAGCTGGGTATGGGTTCGCTGGACACAAACGCAATCACCGTGTCGCCTGCGCCCGGTTGAAGCGGTTTGTCTACCGTGCCGAGGGTCACCTCAAGCTCGTCGTTGACAATCGCTATCGGAATCGCACTTTCCTTATACCGATCGCTGAAGTCCTCAAAAGTGAACTCGTCACTCAGCTTTGTCGCTTTGAACTTACCTCCCATCTGATGAAGTTCCCGCATCGTGGTGAACTTGTGATCGGAATCAAAGAGCTCGCGACCCATGAGGTGTTTGGTCAATCCGCGTCGACCGGAGAGATTTTTTGCATTGAAAGACAGTTGATAGGTGTTAGAGCGTCCGAATTGACTTCTGAACTCCCGGGTCATCAAGGAGTTCACTTCGTCGTTGCTCGTCATGGCGAGGAAGTTACCGACACCGGCCAGAGGTAGCTCGTCTCGAGCGACTTCGTTGAGAACATTCATGCAGAGTGCATTCAGTCCTCTTTGCTTGGCTTGGCTGATCTTGGCATAGTTTGTGTCAACGACAACCACGGGAATTTTTTCGTCGTGGAATGCCTGTGCCAGGTCGATCACCCAGGTATCCGCGCCTGCGATCAACAGACCACTATTCCTGTCATCCGCCAATCCCAGCCACTTAGCGATGGGGGCTGCCGACAAACCATAGACCGCGACGGTTCCAACAATCACTAGGAATGTGACGGTCGCTAGTTGATCGCTTCCTGCCATGGCACCGTTGGCCGCTTGCTCCTCGAGCTTGAGGGCGAAGACACTCGACACGGCCGCCGCAACGATACCTCGCGGCGCCATGGAAGCCACGAAGACTCGTTCGCGAAAGTCGAGTTTTGAACTGATCAACGAGACAAAGGCTGCAATCGGGCGGACGATCAAGATCAAAGAAAGCAGGAAAATGATGCCTGGTAAGCCGATTGCCATCACATCGGAGAGTTCAACTCGCGATCCAAGAACGACGAAAAGACAACCGATGAGGAGTGTTCTGAGGTTCTCCTTGAACTCAATAATGTGCTCGACATCAAAACCGTGTTGATTGGTAATCCACATGCCCAGGACAGTCACAGTGATCAAGCCCGATTCGTGGGCAAGTTGGTCGCTGACAGCAAATAAGAGCAGGCCGACTGACAGCGCTGCGGCACCGTGAAGGCCATCGGGAATAATGAATCGTTTGAAGGCTTGCGAAAGTATCCAACCACCGAGCAAGCCTAGGACTAATCCAACCACAAGAGTCTTTCCAAGCAGGACGACAACCATGTCGACCCCCGATTGTTCTTGGTGTAGCATCAGCTCGAAAACCATCACGGCCAAGATCGCGCCAATGGGATCGATGACGATGCCTTCCCATTTCAGTGTTGCAGATACCCGTCGGCTTGGCTGAACCTGTCGCAACAACGGACCAATGACCGTTGGTCCAGTGACCGTCAGAATCGCACCGAGCAGGGCCGCGATCTCTGGCGAAAAGCCAAGGCAGTAGATCGCACTGAGCGACGCCCCTATCCAAGTGATCATGGCGCCGACGGTGCACAGGCAAAGTGCCGCCGCACCGGCCTCCCGAAGTTCTGACAGTTTGAGGGATAATCCCCCCTCGAACATGATCACGGCAACGGACATCGCGACCAACGGGAAGAGGATTCCCAATCCAGCCGTTTCAGCTTCGCCGCCAGTCAGTTCTGCAATGAACTCGTCGGGGCGTATCACACTGCCCAGCCCCACACCGAAAACCAGCAGTAGCAGAATGCCTGGAAGATTGGTCCGCCACGCGATCCATTGGGCGGCGACACCAAGTGCCGGGATGAGGGCGAGGTAAAAAAGCAGGTCCATTCGTTGTCGTTAGCATCCAAGTAGCTGGCAGGCAAAGCATCGCGGCGCCGACGCCCGCCGCATTGTGGGCAATCCAGTGGATTCCTGCGAGGTTAGGAACCTATGCGAACGACTTTGATATCGTCGACTGTAGCCTCACGGTTGACGGCAAGACGAATACGGCTCTTAGTGGCGTGATCGATGCCTTCAGAGCTGAAAGAGGCAACGGCTTCACCATCGATGCTCGTTTCCATCGTGTCACCGGTGATCGTGACTTTCAAATCATGCCACTGGCCGGGCTCGAGCTTGTTTTTGACTTTGTTCGTTTTGGTTTTGAGCCATTCCTTTTGTTCCGCCGTCAGCTTTCCCGCCTTGTTGGCTGTTCGGATTGGTAGGTGCATGCGACCGGTTTTGAGGTCGGTTACCTCCACGTTCCAAGGAGTAATCTTCGTCGCGCAAATATGCCCAGCATGCACTGACTTTTCTTTCATGTCGGCGATATTGATGCCCAGGTCGCCATTCTTGGGAATCTTGAAACGCATGGTGATGACCACGTCGTCAAAGGCGAGATCCTGGACAACCGAGACGCCATGATCAGCCACTTCATGGCGGACGATATGCATGGTGCCATCGAGTAGATCGACCTGTTTATTGCCCTGTGCCCTGGACTTGCTATTTGTGCCCCAGTTGTTGCCAACATCCTCCCGCGAGTCGTCCTTTTCCGCTCGCTCAAAGTTGTCCTGGAAAATGACTTCATCAGCGTTGGCTGCACCCATGCAAATGACGGAAAGGCTGACGGCGAGAAAGATTCGGGACAGAGATTGCATGCGTGTTCTCGAAGGGGGACGAAGTACCATGCGATTTTAACCCAAGTCGTATCGTTGTGGTTTATACTGCCACGCCCGATATTGGCGATTTCCGATAACCTTCGACACACACTTCTATGTTGCCCGCACCGCATCACTTTCGACTCCTTTTTGGATCGACGCTTTTTTTCGTTTTGGCGTTCTCATCGGCCAATTCACATGTCGCTGTGGCGGCGGAGCGAGCCAGCACGCCATTTGAGGATCTCGGGCAGCGCGAAGATGCGAAGCCACGCAATGTGGTTTTCATTCTTACCGATGACCATCGATTCGATGCGATGGGGTTCGCGGGACATCCGTTTCTGAACACGCCCAATTTAGATTCGATCGCCGCAAATGGTGTTCATTTGAAGAACGCTTTCGTCACCACTTCGCTGTGCAGCCCATCAAGGGCCTCAATCCTGACAGGGATGTACACGCATCGTCATCGCGTGATCGATAACAATCGATTGGTTCCACCGGGAACAGTTTTCTTTCCTCAGTACCTCCAAGCTGGAGGCTACAAAACCGGCTTCGTTGGCAAGTGGCACATGGGTGGGCATCACGACGACCCGAGGCCAGGTTTTGACTATTGGGTTTCATTCAAGGGACAGGGGAACTATCTGTCCCCCGGACCTCGTTACACGCTCAATGTCAACGGCGAACGCAAGCCACAGAATGGCTACATCACCGATGAGTTGACCGACTACGCGCTGTCTTGGCTTGATGAACAGAAAGATGGCAAGCAACCATTCTTCCTTTACCTGTCACACAAAGCTGTTCACTCGAACTTCACGCCCGCTGAACGCCATGCAGGCAAGTACGACAACGAAGATCTATCGTTCCTGCCTCGGGGTGAAGACGTAACGGCAAAGAAGAATGCTCCTCGTTGGGTACGCGATCAGCGAAATTCTTGGCATGGGATTGATTTTAGTTACCACAGCGACAAGGGGCTTGATTGGCTCTATCGAAGGTACTGTGAGACCATCTTAGGTGTCGATGATAGCGTCGGTCGTGTCCTGCAGAAACTAAAAGACATGGGGATTCATGATGAAACGCTGGTTATCTACATGGGTGACAACGGGTTCATGTGGGGTGAGCATGGACTCATTGACAAGCGGGTTTCGTACGAAGCTTCCATGAGAGTCCCCATGATCATGCAGTGCCCGGATCTCTATGAAGGAGGCCAGGCGGTCGAGAGGGTTATTGGCAATATCGACGTGGGTCCGACGGTGCTGCATGCAGCTGGTCTTGAAACACCAGCTCAAATGGATGGGCAGAGTTTTCTTGATCTGCCAAACAATCCTGACATGAGCTGGCGAGACAATTTCTTGTACGTCTACTACTGGGAGAAGAATTTTCCTCAAACGCCAACCCAGTTTGCGTTGCGAGGAGATCGATTCAAGTACATCACTTATTACGGTCTTTGGGATGCCGATGAGCTATATGACCTACAAAGCGATCCCGGCGAGCTGAACAACCTGCTTTACGATCCGGCTTACAAGTCCGTGGCCAAGAGCATGGAAGATGAGCTCTACCAGATGCTGGGAGATGCCGGTGGCATGGACATTCCTATGAATCAGCCAAAGGGGAATTCACAGAACAAACGTTGGGTTGACGTCGAGGGCAATCTTGGGGCGGACTTCCCCGCCGCGTTTGTTGTCGAAGAGCCGATTAACAAAAAGGCAAAGTGAATTCGATGAACGCAAACTCCTCCGTCGTCTTTCAAACGAATCTCCCATTCGGCGAGGTGGGATGCGGTAGTGGACGGTTGGGGGCGTTTTCTGATGAAGCCACGACGTTCCAGTGTCTTGCTCAGCTAAACGGAAAGGGCTCGAATTATTTACCTGTTGTCATTGCTTTTGTCGTCGTCGCCGTTTTCGGCTTAACGAGATCCGCAGCCGCTGAAGACCTAAGGGTGATTGCTGAAGGTCATAAGTTCACCGAAGGACCTGCGGTCGCGCCGGATGGTGTGATCTATTTCACCGACCAACCGAATGATCGCATTCAAAGAATCCTGCAAGATGGCTCTCTGGAAACATTTCTCCAGCCGGCCGGCCGAAGCAACGGTTTATATTTCGGGCCAGATGGGCGATTGATCGCATGTGCTGATGGTGATAACGAGCTCTGGGCGATTGATCTTGATAGTCGAGAGCATGAGGTCCTTGTGCGAAGACCAGG